>JAIMBL010000193.1 GCA_023511615.1 Leptolyngbyaceae cyanobacterium HOT.MB2.61 | reverse complement strand
CTTAAGTTCCAGCGAGTTTCAAGATGTAACCATCAACCTTCTCAAAGCTCGTGAAATACTTTTTCAGCAAGCCCTAGATAAGCTTTGATGTTTTATCAGGTAAACCAGGAAGAAAAGGACTGGCATCAGGACAATCGCCCAGCCAATTCCCAGTGCCCAGGCAGGATAACTCTCATAAGGTGTTCTTAAGTCCATAGAAAATTGAGACACCAACAACGCAGACAAAACTGCTGGAACCACAAATTTGATGGCAATATTCCACCACTTCCCAACCGACCAATCACTAACTTCGTTAATATAGCGCCGTAGCCGCTCAGCACCATACAACCAGCCAACCAAAATAGCTTGCAGAATACCAACCAGGATGGAGTTGTAGCTCGTCACAAAATGGTCAGCAATATCCAGGAAATAAAGCCCCGCACGAGTAGTATAAAGAATGCCTCCAATAAATCCCGCCAGGCAAACCCAGAATGATACTTTGGCCGTATGGGAATGACCATGCCTGTCTAAAAAAGCAGCATTCACAGTTTCAACCAACGAAAAGGCACTATCAATTCCCAAGGAAAGTAGCGTCAGAAAAAACAAAGCGCTAAATAGCCAGGGCATTGGCATTAGACTTAAAGCTTCGGGAAAAACAACAAAGGCAAGCCCTGGCCCGGATGCTGCCAGTTCAGTAATTGGAGTTTTAGTCTGCCACGCCATGTAACCAAGGACCGCAAACACCACAAAACCAGCAAATAGACTAATCGAAACATCAATCCAGGCAGTTATCCAGGCGCTTTTTCCAATATCTTCCTGCTCTGATTTATAGCTACCATAGGCAATCATGGTACCAAACGCCAGCGAGAAAGAATAGAAAATTTGGGCAAAGGCCGCATTCCAAACAACAGGGTCAAGTAAGGCATTCCAAACTGGGGTGAGATAAAGCTTCCAACCATCCAAAAAAACCAGGCAGAGTAATTGCCCGCAGCATTAACACAGCTAACAAAATAACTGGTAATGGCACACTGCAGGCAATCACCTTTTCAACACTCCTCGTTCCTTTCCAGACGCAGAAGTAAATCGAAATCCAAATTGCAATTAGTGCCAGCAGGACTGTCTCGTTAACTCCTCCCAAATAGGCAATACCATCGCTCACTTGTAACACATTCTGGAAGAAATAATTCTTAGCGTCTCCGGCCCATTTCGCCCCAGAGAACGCAGAGAAGAAATAAATCAGGCACCATGCCATAACAACCGCGTAGTAGGAAACTACGATAAAAGCAGAGAATGAAGTCACTACGCCAAGGCCACCAAAAGCAGGGTGCAGTTTACGACAACACCCGATCGCGCCCTGTTGCATTTTTTGTCCAATTCCAATTTCTAGCATCAGCAGAGGCACCCCTACCAGAAACAGGGCGAACAGGTAAGGGAGGAGAAATGCTCCCCCACCATACTTTCCAGCCAGATAGGGAAAGCGCCATACATTACCCAGACCAACGGCTGAACCCACAGCCGCCATCACAAATACACTTTTCGAAGTCCAACGTTGACGAGTCATGATTATTTCCAAATGGCTACAATGAAGTACATGCAGTATCACGAGTAAAAGAGGCTAATGGCTACAGCCGTTAGCTCTTTTCAAATCGGAGGCAAGTGGTGTCACAAGGAGTTTTCGTTAGAGAATTCAGATTGAATGGGTGAGGTACATACTTTCAGAGTTGATTTAGCATTGGCACGCTGGTGTCGGAGCCAAGCGATCGCAATCAGCACACTCACAACCATTGGAATTCCAGTCAGGTTAACAACTTTCCAGCCAGCATTATGAAACACACTGCCCGAAAGAATGGTGGCAAAAGCAATAAACCCAAACATGAAGAAGTCATGGATTGCCTGGGTTTTAGCCTTCTCCACAAGCGTGTAGGCTTCTGTCAACAAAGTGGTTGACCCGATAAAAAGGAAATTCCATCCAATCCCCAGCAGCAACAAGGCCACCGAATAGCTCAGTAAACCCGTTCCCCACAGGTTAATCAGCAAACAAAGTAGATTAAGTAAACCACCCCAGGTGAGGATCGTCAGCACCTCAAATCGGGCAATCAGAAAGCCGGTGACAAAAGAAGGGGCAAACATTCCGAGGACATGCCATTGCATGACGGTTGCAGCTTCGTGAAACGGATGGGCATTGGCCACCATTGCCAGGGGAGTTGCCGTCATCACCAGAACCATGACACCGTAGCCCAGCATACTGCCCAGCACTGCGACAATAAACACGGGTTGGCGGAGGATTACTGGCAGCGATCGCCCTTTTCCCGGGTACTTCTCCCTGGTTGGAGGCGGTAATTCCAGCAGGGCCATCAAGCCCAAAGAGATGAATTGCAAAATGGCAATTGTAATCATTGATCCGGCAAAGGTGGCAGGTTGCAGCCAATCTTTTGACCATGTTGCTAATTGCGGACCGGTCAGTGCCGCTAAAACGCCTCCTGCCATCACAAGCGCGATCGCCTGGGAACGAAAGGCATCCGTTGCAATTTCAGCCGCCGCAAATCGATAAAACCCAACGAAGCTGCTAAAAGCACCAAACAAAATTGCTGCCCCGCAAAATAGAACGAAACTATTGACCAGAACCGCAGAGATTCCAATCCCGGCACCCGATAAACCAATCAAAATGCCAACCATAAATCCTATTTTTCGGCCAACCCGTTGCATCAGCAATGATGCCGGAATCGTGACCGTCATCGTTGTAAGCTGAAGGAGCGCTAAGGGCAGGGTTGCCAGGGATTTATCGCTAGCCAACGACTGACCAATCAGTGCTGCGACTGTAAATAAAATGATGTTCCCCGTTATGGCCAGCGCCTGACACAGGGCTAGCAATGACACCTTCTTTTTCATTGAACTTAGGTGCTTAAGCGAATTGCTCATTGTTTGCAACCTTTGTGATTTCTGTCCTCTCGCCTGTCGCCTGTTGCCCAATCCAGAATGCTTCAACCAATACCGTAGTGCTGATCCAGCCAGATCAAGACTTCTTCTTCCGATGCCATGTAAAAGGTATGGCCTGTGTTGGAGTCGTAGACGTTCCACCAGGCCTTACCATCCGCCTCAATAGTTCGCCAGATTTTCGGCTCGTTGTTAGCATTCAATGCATCTACTAGCTTTTGCCAGATTTTGGTAAACCAGGATGGTGTACTCGGTGGATAGATTCTGATCGGTTCAGGAACAGAATCAGGAATCAATTCCAATTCCTTGTAAATCATCCATTTTGTGTTTGCGTTCGTAAACATGTCTGTTCTCAGTAATGACGTTTTGGGGCAAAAATCGGTGGTCATTAAGAAGTTAGGCGGCTGGGCAATCCCCACCTACCGCTTCTGACCCCTCCCCAAACCCTCCCTGTCAGGGAGAGGAGTTTTCAAAATCTCCTTATTCCCTTGTAGGGAAAGGAGTTGGGGATAGGTTAGAAGAAAATATCCGTTGCCTAAAATCGTGATGTACCTTCCTGCTTCCTGGGGAACTACCCATATAAGGTAAGGATGAATCGAGAAGAACAAGGGAAGAAAAGTAGAGAAACGTTCATGGAACGTCTCCGCAAACGATTAAGCACAGATTCAATACACAACAGTGGAGAAATTTTGAGTTCTAAGTTTTGAGTTGCTCCCCTTGCGAGGGTGTTCTAGAAACGGGGCTCTGGCTCCTTGAAACCCTGATTCCCTCGACTTCACCAACTTCTCTTTCCTCCTCTGGTAGTGCCCAAATCGTAATGATTTTTGAGTCGTTAATGATAGCGGCTGGCACCGCTCATCATTACCTTGTTAGGTCTACCCCTCCTCCCTCCGCCACCTCGTAGAATAGGAAAAGTAGTGTCAGGGGTTGATCAAACTTGATTCAGGCTGAAACGCTCGAACTTTTGGAGTGGTCCCGTCTTTGCCAGCATCTCTCAACCTTTGCTGCAACTAAGTTGGGGGCGATCGCGGCCAGCCGGCTCAAAATACCAGCAACCCTGGACGAAACGGAAACTTTACTGGCCCAGACTAAGGAAGTTTACGAACTGGAAACCCGCCTTACTCGTGGACTGAGCTTTGAAGGTATTACTGATATCGGGGAATCGCTGGAGCGGGCGGAACGAAAGGGAATATTATCTGGGGAGGAATTGCTGGCGATCGCAACGACTCTGGCAGGCACTCGCAATCTGCGGCGCATCATCGATGACCAGCCTGATTTAGAAGTCCTGAACCAGCTCGTTGCAGACCTGCGCACCTACCCTGAATTAGAGCAAGAAATTCACCGTTGCATTGACGACCGGGGGCAAGTTGCCGACCGGGCCACGCCAAAGCTGGCCAGCATTCGAGAGCAGCAACGGCAACTGCGCGATCGCGTCTACGATATTCTGCAAGGTATCCTGCAACGCAAAGCAAATGCTATTCAGGAGCACTTGATTACCCAGCGAGAGGGCCGCTTTGTCATCCCGGTAAAAGCTCCCCAAAAAGACGCCATTCCCGGCATTGTCCACGACACCTCTATGAGCGGTGCCACCCTCTATGTAGAGCCCCAACCGACTGTTAACGTCAACAATCAACTGCGTCAGCTTCAACGCCAGGAAGAAGCCGAATCAGAAGCCGTCCGACGAGCTCTGACAGAGCAGGTTGCTGCCGTTCAGGAAGATCTGGAGCGGTTGCTGGCTATCGCCACTACCCTTGATCTGGCGATCGCCCGTGCCCGCTATTCCCTCTGGCTAGAAGCCAATCCCCCCCGCTTTATTGAGTGGGCAAGGGAATCGAAGCAATCCCCCTCTCTCCCTCCAATCGTACTCCGCCAACTCCGCCATCCCCTCCTCGTCTGGCAGCAACACCACGAGCAGGGAAAACCCGTCGTCCCCATCGATCTGGTAATTCAACCCCATATCCGAGTAGTTGCCATTACCGGACCCAACACCGGGGGCAAAACGGTGACCCTCAAAACATTCGGGCTAGCCGTCCTGATGGCGAAAGTTGGGCTATTCGTTCCCGCCCGTGAGCCTGTTGAACTTCCCTGGTTTGATCAGGTTCTGGCAGACATCGGTGATGAGCAATCGCTTCAGCAAAGTTTATCCACCTTCTCCGGCCACATCCGCCGGATCAGTCGAATACTGGAAGCTCTTCAACAGAAGCCAGAAGCCAGGGGCCAGGAGCCAGGGGCCAGGGACTGGGAACTGGGGACCAGAGGTGAAAAGGTAGATGCGAACTCCGAACTCCGAACTCCGAACTCCGAACTCAAAACTCCCCTCGCCCTCGTCCTCCTAGATGAAGTTGGAGCTGGAACGGACCCGACTGAGGGAAGTGCCCTGGCGATCGCTCTCCTGAAATACCTGGCAGATCATGCCGGACTCACCATTGCCACCACCCACTTTGGAGAACTGAAAGCTCTGAAGTATCAGGACGATCGCTTCGAGAATGCGTCTGTCGAATTTGATGATGTCTCACTTTCCCCCACCTATCGACTGCTGTGGGGAATTCCGGGGCGCTCCAACGCACTGGCGATTGCCCAACGCCTGGGGCTTAAGGAAGAAATTGTGCAGCGGGCACAGTCCTACGTGGGTGGCGCAACGGAGGACGTCAACCAGGTCATTGCCGGTTTGGAAGCCCAGCGACGGCGGCAGGAAGTCAAGTCCCAGGAGGCGGCTCAAATTCTGGAAAATGCCGAGCGCCTGCATCAGGAAGTTGCTCGTAAAGCAGCAGCGCTCCGACAGCGGGAAGAGGAGCTTCAATTAGCCCAGGAGCAGGCGGTTCAGGAAGCGATCGCCCAGGCAAAGCGAGAAATTGCCCAGGTGATTCGCCAGTTGCAGCAAGGCCCCATGACTGCCCAGGCTGCGCAACAGGCCACTGAAGCTATCAATGACATTGCCCAGCAACAGTTGCCCTCCCGGCAAAAGCCCAGGCCTAAACCAGGATTTCAGCCCCAGGTGGGCGATCGCGTCCGTATTCCGCGCCTGGGTCAAACCGCTGAAGTGATTACTGGCCCCGATGACAACGACGAACTCACGGTCCGCTTTGGCCTAATGAAAATGACCGTCTCACTAGATGATGTGGAGTCACTCGATGGAGAAAAACCCGTAAAGAGCCCGAAACCCGAAACCCAAGCCTCTCACGCCACCAGTGAAGCTGGCATGAAAACCATCGAAAGAAACCAGGACTCAGAACCCCCTCAAAACTCAAAACTCAAAACTCAAAACTCTCCCACCCCTTCCATCC
Organism: Leptolyngbyaceae cyanobacterium HOT.MB2.61; assembly: GCA_023511615.1. Taxonomy (GTDB): domain Bacteria; phylum Cyanobacteriota; class Cyanobacteriia; order Leptolyngbyales; family Leptolyngbyaceae; genus Leptothermofonsia. The sequence continues at coordinate 3,342 of JAIMBL010000193.1, read as the reverse complement.
GAACATCCCGCAACACCCTCGACATTCGCGGTAGCCGGGTTGCCGATGCTGAACCTCTGATTGAGCGAGCCATCGCCCAGGCCTATGATTCGGGTATTCTCTGGATTATTCATGGTCATGGTACGGGCAAGCTGCGTCAGGGAGTCCACGCCTTTCTGCAGCAACATCCTCAGGTCGAACGCTATCAGTTAGCAGACAGATCCGAAGGAGGAGCGGGCGTTACCGTCGCTTATCTGCGGTAATTGCGTAAAATGATCTGGGTTCCCGGCGTTTCTTCGGATAGCCTCAAAAAACGCAAAGAATTGCAATCTCTCTTGTGATAAATTCACGGATGCCATTTGTAAGCAGATAACCCATTATGAGAATATTTCATACGTCATAGCCTGGAAAAGGTTAGCAGATGGTACTTTCCACAGAGAAGCCAGAATTTAATTACAGCCTGGGTAAAGAAGATTTATTACAACGCATCGTCAACCGAATTCGCCAATCCCTTGAACTGCAAGAAATTCTTGATGAAACGGTTGCAGAAGTGCGGTCCTACCTGCGCACAGACCGCGTCAAGATTTACCGTTTTTTTGAAGATGGTAGCGGAGAAGTGATTGCGGAATCAGTGAATCCCGATCGCCTGCCTTCCTTACTGGGTTTGAGCTTTCCAGCCGATGACATTCCTTCTCATGCCCGCGCGATGTTTGTCAAAGCCCGCCAGCGCTCCATTGTGGATGTCAGTTCGCAGCAGATTGGGCTCAGCCCTCTCAGTCAGGCTGAAGGTGAAGAATCCAGTCAATTTAAGGAGATTGTTTACCGACCAGTCGATCCCTGCCATGTTGAGTACCTGAAGGCAATGGGAGTCCACTCGTCAGTAGTTGTCCCGCTAATGCATTATGAAAACCTGTGGGGGTTACTGGTATCTCACAATGTTGCTTCCCGGGCAGTCGAAGAACGAGAACTAGAATTCCTTCAACTGGTGGCCGACCAGGTTTCAGTGGCGATCGCCCAATCGGCTCTACTATCCCAGGCTCGTCAGCAGGCTGAACGCGAGAAAACCGTCAATCACATTGCCTCCTTACTCCACGCCCAGCCAGACATTCCCCTGCAAGCAGCATTAGAGCAAACCGTTGCGGCTTTTCAAGGCAGTGGAGGCAGACTGTACATTTCTGAGCAGGCAAACCATCCCGCTCGAAGCCTGAGTGTAGGTGCGCAGCCCATTTCTCTGGACACCAACAATCCGGCAATTGAGCAACTTTCTTCCTGGCAAATTTTCTTTACGCCAGAAGCAACCCACTTGGGGCAAGCCCGCATTTGGGCGATCGCAGACTTCTACAATCAGCCAGAACTGCGCATCCTGGCAGCCCTCTTTCGCACAACTCCCATTCGGGGCATTTTAGTGATTGCCCTGCAATATCACCAGCAGTTTCTCGGTTATCTCAGCATCTTTCGCAATGAAGTTGATACCGAAAAACTATGGGCCGGACGTTTCGACCCCGATCAACGCCAGCTACAACCCCGAAACTCCTTTGAAGCCTGGCGAGAGTCTAAAAGGGGACAGGCTCCCAACTGGACTGGAGATGACTTAGAACTGGCACAGGCATTGGGCAAACACTTTTCAATGGCAGTCCAGCAGCATCAGCTCTATCAGCAAATTCAGTCCCTCAATGCGAGTCTAGAGCAGCAGGTTCAAGCGCGCACACGCGAACTGGAAAAAGCAACGGAGCAGCAAAAATCCTTAGCTCAGGTCATCGCTAAAATCCGGGCATCCCTTGACATTGACACCATTATTCAGGCGGCGGTACAGGAAGTGCGGGAAATGCTGGAGGCCGACCGCGCGGCTGTATTCCGCTTTTATCCAGATACAAACTACCAGGATGGCGCAATCGTCTCTGAAAATGTTTTGTCTCCATTCCCTTCCCTTCTTCCGACGTACACGCGCGATCGCTGGCTTGGGGGTGCATCTGTTTCCCACTACAAACAGGGGGAGGTTCACGCTGTTGCGGATGTTTATGCCAGTGGCCTACCCGATCATCAGGTTGAGATTTTTTCCCGTTTCCAGGTGCGAGCAAGCCTGGTGGTCCCCCTGTTTAAGGGAGAAGACCTGTGGGGACTGCTGTGTATTCACCAGTGTTCAGGACCACGGCATTGGGAACCATCGGAAATTGAGTTCGTGGGTCAAATTGCAGACCAGCTCAGTGTTGCCTTACAGCAAACTGAACTCCTGATCCAAACGCAGCAGCAGGCAAAACAACTGGCCCAAACGCTCCATAATCTGAAACAGGCTCAAACCCATCTCATTCAGACCGAGAAGATGTCGAGCCTGGGTCAGCTTGTGGCTGGAGTTGCCCACGAAATCAACAATCCCGTGAATTTTATTTACGGCAACATCAACCACGCCACTGATTACACGGGCGAACTGTTGGAGCTTTTGCAGCTTTACCAGCACCACTACCCTGACCCGGTTGCCGAAATCCGCGATCGCGCTCAGGAAATCGATATAGACTTTCTAACGGATGATCTGCCGAGAATTCTGTCCTCTATGAAGACTGGTGCAGACCGCATCCGCCAGATTGTGTTGTCCCTCAGAAATTTTTCCCGCTTTGATCAGGCAGAAATCAAAGCAGTCGATATCCACGAAGGTATTGATAGCACCCTGATGATCCTGCAACATCGGTTGAAAGCAAAACCTGACCACCCTGGCATCGAAGTGATTAAGGAATATGGCGATTTGCCTCTGGTGGAATGCTACGCAGGGCAACTCAATCAGGTATTTATGAACCTTCTCAGTAATGCGATCGATGCGCTGGAGGAGCAGTCCTGCTTACCAGACGATGGGTCAGAAGAGGGCACATCCAGCAACCGGCCAGACGAAAGGAAGGCACAATCCGACACCAGCGAACAAAATCCCCTTCCAGCCGCTGCCTGCCGCCTGTCACCGGCAATCACCATTCGCACCCATCTTTCTCAACAGGTCGATGGCGCTGTCGCCGTTATCCAGATTGCTGATAATGGACCCGGAATTCCAGAGGCAGTTAAGGAACGGATCTTTGACCCCTTCTTTACCACCAAACCTGTTGGTCAGGGGACTGGCTTGGGGTTATCGATTAGCTATCAAATTGTGACCGAACGGCACGGGGGAACACTTCACTGTGAATCCAAACTCAACCAGGGCACTGAGTTCACGATCAGGATCCCCCTTCGGCAAAGTTGTTAGGTCTGGCCGCACTGCAACAAGTTAGGACAAATCAAGTATTAGGACAATTCAAGTAGTACTCTTTCAAATCAAATTTGACGGGTAGCGAATGCCCAGGGAGTTGATGGAGGTTGAATTTTGAGGGTCTGCGACCCGTCAAA
>JAIMBL010000192.1 GCA_023511615.1 Leptolyngbyaceae cyanobacterium HOT.MB2.61 | reverse complement strand
CCTTCTCCCTACTTGGGAGAAGGGGCTGGGGAATGAGGGCTTTCTTTAAGTTGCACATCACGTCTTTCATCTAAAATAGAATCCCTGAAATATTGATTTTGTTTGATGATAAGCGACGCTTATCACCAAATTCTCAGAAGAGCCGCCAGGGGTTAGGGGCTAGGGACTAAAAGTAGCTTATGCATTTGAAACTAGCTGTAATTTCCGTGCATTCCCTTTAGGACGGCACATAATGTGGAAGCAGATTTCAGGCTATGTAAGCCATGTCGGAGGCACAGGGTCGTCGTCAGGCAAGTCGTCAGGTATTGTTCGCATCGCTGTGGCTGACATTGCTTGTCTTAGCAGTGAAGGTATGGATTGGGTGGGCAACCCAGGCATTAAGCCTGGTTGCAGAATCGCTGCATACTCTAATTGATAGCTTCAGCATTCTCCTGAGTGTAATTTCCGTCTCTTCTTCTTTTTCTGAGCGGACTGGGTGGGGGCATGGTAAGTTGGAAGCAACGATGACACTGTTGCTGGTTGCTTTTCTGGGCTTTGCCTGCCTGAGTATTCTTGCTGTATCTGCGAGTCAGCTAGAAGCCATTGCGTCCCGTTCTACTGATTTGCTGCCTGTTAAAATCAATCCGCTTTTGCTTCAAGTGTTGGGAGTTGTGATGGCGATCAGTTTTTGTGTGGCCGCGTTTGAACTTTATGAAGCAAGGGTTCTGGAAAGTGCAACCCTTCGGTTTAGTGCCAATCATCTGTTTCAAGACGCGTGGCTAATGATCCTGGTTCTGGTGGGGTTAGTGGGTGTGAGTTGGGGCTACACCTGGATTGATCCCGCTCTGGGGATCGTAATGGTGGTAACGGCTGTGATTAGTTGTTGGCGAGTATTGAACTGGCAGATCCCTTCATTGATGCATCAGATTGCGATCGCCCCTGAAGCGTTAGCCCAAACTATCCATCAAGTTGAAGGAATTACCCACTGCTATGCCATTAACTCCCGTGGCATCGTGGGTCGCCAGGTATTTGTGGAAATGCACCTGATCCTGCATCCGGAGTGCATTGGGATCGCCCGTAGTATTGCTGAACGGGTAGAACGTGCCATTCGAGAGCGCTACGGTCCAGCAAAAGTGGTGATTTACATTGACAGTATCGGGGGGAAAGACAAACGCAGTAATACCAGTTCTTGATTTTGGATTTGCGATTTTGGATTGACAAACACTAAACTCTCAGAGGGTTCTAGCCTCTTCATCTGTAGCCTTACTTTGGAGAATTGGTATAAGTGATAGCTAATAAGTAGTTAGACGCGCGACTCGAAGTCGTTCGGGGGAGTTGGAGAGGACTTCAAAACTCTTTCCCCGCTAGTGTTCAAGCGAATATCCGCCTTGGAATGTTCAACCAGCAATGGGAGGACAGTATCAGCAGACAAGGTCAAGTGTCGAAGAACCTTCAGAGCCAAATTGAGGGTGCAGGCTAGGGCAAGGTTGCTAAGGACAATGCAAATGAATCCTTGATGAGGCTTCGTTAATTTAAGTGCTCGAAAGGGCTGATACGAGCATGTTGGGACAAATGAGGGTCGGTAGCGTCTAAATATCGACTGCGAACACCTCGCCCCCGGAGTAAAGAGGAATCCTAAGGCAACCATATCTCCACCCCATGCGGAACGAGGAAAATCCGATAGAGTCCGAATTCTGCCTTCAGAATTCGGTAAGCCAAAGGCAACTGCGGTGGAATCCTCTAGCGGAAACAGGATGTCCCAAGAAGCGAAAGCCGTCAGTCGAAAGACAAGTGGAAACCATAACGCGACGGATAAGGCCAATGCCTAACCTGAAAGGGTGCAGACGTGGGACAGGTGATCTCCAGAAGTGACGTTGAGAAGAGACTGAACGCTGAGGGAAGAGTTAGGTGCAGACCAGTTTTGCAAACGTAACCCAGCGCACGACCGATTGGCAACGCGTCAACTGGCGCAGAGCTTTTCGCCTCGTGAAGAATCTGAGACAGCGCATCTTCAAGGCGACCCGACAATTGGAGTGGAAACAAGTCAGAAACCTGCAACGGTTACTGCTCAAGAGTTACTCAAATGTGCTGATAGCTGTATGGCGAGTGACTCAAATCAACCCCGGTAAACGGACACCAGGAATCGATAAGTTGCTAGTGAAAACTGGCCCTGCAAAGGCGGTTCTTGTGGATGCGCTAAAGCAATGGATTCCCTGGCAACCGTTCGCTGCAAGACGAGTGTACATCCCAAAAAGTAATGGTAAACGTCGTCCCCTGGGCATTCCCAGTATCATCGACCGTTGCCTCCAAGCAATGGTTAAAACGGCGTTAGAGCCTTGTTGGGAAGCTCAGTTTGAGCCAACCAGTTACGGGTTCCGTCCAGGCAGAAGTGCCCAGGATGCCATTGCTCGCATCTATGTCCGCGCCAACCCATCTGGACATAAGAAGTGGGTACTCGATGCTGATATTACAGGATGCTTTGACAATATCGACCATGATTTCCTGTTACGACAAGTCGGGAACTTCCCGGCTAGAGAGTTAATCGCCCAATGGCTGCAAGCAGGATACCTGGAAAATGGCGTTTTGCATCCGACAGCAGCAGGCACCCCGCAGGGTGGAGTTATCTCACCTCTGTTGGCCAATATAGCGCTGCATGGGATGGAAGCTGCTCTCGGCATTACCCGGTATGCCGATGGCCCGATTAAAAGGGATGTCAGCAACCGGATGGTGTGATACGCTGATGACTTTGTGGTCCTATGTGACAGCCAAACAGAAGCGGAACAAGCCCAAGTCAACCTTCAACAATTCCTGAGTGTAAGGGGGTTAAAACTATCTGAGGAAAAAACGCGGATAGTTCACCTATCGGAAGGGTTCGACTTTCTGGGATTTAAGATTCGTCACTATCCAAGTCGCACGGCTCGGACGGGATGGAAGCTCCTGATCAAGCCTGCCCAAAAGCGTGTGTCAACCTTTCGCGAGAAACTGCGGCAGACCTTTAAGCGGCTTCAGGGCAGCAATGCGATGAGTCTGATCAAAGTACTCAACCCGATGATTCGGGGTTGGGCTAACTACTCCAGAGGAGTCGCTAGCTCAAAGACGTTCGCCAAGCTGGGGTACTCCATTTTCTGGAAGCTCAGACGCTGGATTAGCAAAACCCATCCCAACCAGTCCTATGGCTGGCGTGACCGTCGCTATTGGAGAGAGCACCCTGCCTATCCCGGTAGTCGATGGAGCTTTGTTGATCAAGACACAGGCATGGTACTTTATCACATGGGCTCTACCCGCATCCAACGGCATGTGCTGATTCAAGGCGACGCCAGTCCTGATAATTCTGACTTGCGGGATTATTTGGGGCACCGGAATCAGCAGAAAGAGTCTAAGCTGCACTCCGATTTCCTGAGTTGATACTTGTCTTAGAAATAGAGGGTTAAAATTAGGAGCTAGTCAAGCACGAACAGCACTCGAACAACACTAATGACAACGGATCTGACGTTTTTTACCAATGAACCGGAAGCAACGCTACTCGATCGCTTCAAGAAAACTTTGCCAGATGCTCAATATTTAGATGTCTTGGTTGGTTATTTTCGCACCAGTGGTTTTTATCAACTGTATGACGCATTGGAAACCGTTGATCACATTCGGATTCTAGTCGGGCTCACAGTGGATCAAAAGGCGTTTGAGTTAATTGAAGTTGCTCAGGCTCAAATGAATCTGGATTTTGAGTCTCATAAACGAACGAAAGAGCAAGTTAAGGCTCAAGTTGAAACGGAGATCGCGCAAGCTCAAGACTCCTATGATACGGAATTGGGTGTAAAAAAATTCATTGAGTTTATTCGATCTGGGAAGTTAGAAATTAAGGCATATCCCAGTGCTAATCTCCATGCCAAGGTTTATATCAGTCGGTTTGGTGAGGGCGATCGCGACTTTGGGCGAGTGATTACGGGATCAAGCAATTTTTCCTGGTCAGGGTTAGTTGCCAACCGAGAATTTAATGTAGAGCTAAAGGATCGGGCAGATGTGGAGTTTGCCCTAGCGCAGTTTGAAGCTTTATGGGCGGATGCGGTTGATATTTCTGCCGAGTATGTTGACACCGTTCAACAACGAACCTGGCTCAACGATACAATCACCCCCTATGAGCTTTACCTCAAGTTTCTCTATGAATACTTTAAGGAAGATATCAATCTAGATGAAGACGATCTGGATGTGTATTTGCCGGACAGCTTCATGGAATTGGCGTATCAAAAACAGGCAGTCACATCAGCTCGTAAAATTTTGGATGCCTATGGCGGCGTATTTTTAGCCGATGTGGTGGGGTTGGGCAAAACCTATATCTCGGCATTATTGGCTCAACAGTTACAGGGACGGATTTTAGTCATTTGTCCTCCGGTTTTGCGTGACTATTGGCGAGATACTTTTTTTGAATTTGGGATTCGCGGCTATGAAGTCGAGTCACTGGGAAAGTTGGATGCCCTCTTGCAGCGCGATTTAAAGAAATTTCGTTATGTGTTGATTGATGAGGCTCATCGGTTTCGGAATGAAGGAACCCAAGCGTATGACAATCTCTTCCGAATTTGTGCTGGGAAGAAGGTTATTTTGGTGTCTGCAACGCCATTGAATAACCGCATTAGCGATATCTTCAACCAGCTTAAGTTATTTCAACCTGCTCGAAAAAGTACCATTCCGGGGATTGCTAATCTTGAGCAATTCTTTAAAGCGTTACAAAAGCGATTAGATCAGTATTCCAAAGACGATCCTGATTATTGGATCACGTTGAAGGACGTATCGCAAGAGATTCGGACTCAGGTATTGCGATATGTGATGGTGCGTCGCACTCGAACTGAGATTCTCAATTACTATGCCGATGATTTGAGACAACAAGGATTGATGTTTCCCAGGGTGGCGGAACCGCAGAAGATCATTTATCAGTTTGACGATAAGACGGAATGGGTGTTTAACCAAACGATGCAGCGATTGCGGCGGTTTTCCTATGCCCGTTATACCCCACTGTTGTATTTGAGGCAGCAAGTATCTAGCTTCACACGCCAGAGCCAACGCAACATTGGCGGATTTATGCGAGCGGTTTTAGTGAAACGCTTGGAGAGTAGTTTTTATGCGTTTAAGCGAACCTTAGGGCGATTTATTGTGTCCTATGAAAAATTTATTGCCATGTTCGAGCAAGGCACCGTTTTGATCAGTAAAAAGCTAGATGTCTACGATTTACTGGAGCGGGACGACCCAGACGAACTGTTAGCTTTGATTGAGCAAGATGCTATACAGCAATATAATGCTACAGACTTTAACGATGATTTTATTCGCGATTTACGGTCAGATTTAGTTCTTTTACAGGATATTCAAGCCCTTTGGCATCGGCTTGAGGATGATCCAAAACTGAATCAGTTTGTGGCGGATCTTCAAAATCATCCTCACCTGAAAGATCAGAAAGTCATTATCTTCACAGAATCGAAGGAAACGGGCGATCATCTTTATACAAATCTGGATCAGGTTTTCCCAGAGCAGGTCATGTTTTATGCCAGTGGAGGAGGCGTTTATAACCAAACAGGTAAGCCTGTGAGCCATAATCCAGCTATTGCCAAAGCCCTGATTCAGCAAAACTTTGATCCGAAGCATCCAGAGCCAACCGATACCATTCGGATTCTGATTGCCACAGACGTTTTGGCAGAGGGGATTAACTTACACCGCGCCAATGTGGTCGTTAACTACGACCTTCCCTGGAATCCGACACGGGTGTTGCAGCGGGTGGGACGGGTGAATCGGGTTGGTACGGTGCATGAGCAGGTCTATATTTTTAACTGCTTCCCCACGGCGCAGTCGGAAGCGCAACTGGGGTTAGAAGAGAATATCATTGCCAAGCTTCAAGCTTTTCACGACACCTTGGGAGAAGATGCCAAGTATCTGAGTGATGAGGAAGAGGTGACGACCCATGAGTTATTTGGCGATCGCCTCTATCGCACCTTGAATCAGCGAGAGAGCTACGATCGCGAGGCTGAAGGTGACGAACGATCGGAACTAGAGTATTTGCAACTGTTACGCCAAATCCGCGATCGCCAACCGGATCTGTTTGACAAAATCAAAAAGCTACCCCGCAAAGCTCGTACTGCCCAACGTGTAACCCTCTCGCCCAATTCTCTCTTTCCCTCACCCCCAGCCCCTCTCCCTAGGGAGAGGGGAGCTGGATCTCCACCTTTATCTCAGGGAGACGGGGGTCGGGGGGATGAGGGTCAACTTCTCACCTTCTTTCGGCAGGGGGCTTTGAAGAAATTTTTCCTGTCGGATGGAACAGCCGCTCAAGAATTAGACTTCTTTCAAGCCGTTGATTGGTTGAAGTGCGAACCCGACACGCCGAAGCACCCCATTCCTAAAGGCTACTACGATCTGCTGCAACAGAATAAAGATGCCTTTGCGTCTCTGGATGACACCGCAGACGCGGCGCCTGCCATCACTCGACGTGGCAGTAGCGCTGATACATTTGTGATTCAGTGTTTGAAAGCGAAAGAAATTCGCACTTTTAAGGGATTTACTGACGCAGATGAGGAGTTTCTAAAAGCGGTGCGTCTTGCCTTTGAGGAAGGTAGAATTCCGAAGCAAACGGCTAAAAAAGTGCAACAGGCTCTGAAACCGATCGCGGGAAATCCTCTAAAGCTCCTGAGTGCGTTAAGGAAGACGGTGCCGAGGAATTTATTGGTAGAACCAGAACCGCAAATGGTTCATCAGTGGGGCAGCAGTCGAGAGGTGGTGCTGTCGGAATATTTTTATCACCCTCATCCCCCAGCCCCTTCTCCTCAGGGAGAAGGGGAGCTTGAAAAGCCCTCTCCCTAGAGAGAGGGTTGGGTGAGGGCAGCCACAGGTTTAGGAGGGATTAACCCATGGAAAAAGCGATCGCCATTCGATTACTAACCGACACGCTACAGCGTCCCTTTGACGAGGCACAGTTTCGGCAATTTGCCCGCAACTTGGTCAATGACCTGGATGAATCAAAGGCATTCCAAGTGCAGGGCAACTATATTAAGGATGCCTACAAGCGCCAGGTACGGCAGTATAAGCGCATTGGGCAGTATGTCGATCCTGACGGCAATACGATCGATGTGTTGGTGGTGCGGTTGCAGCAGCCGACATCTCTGGATCGGGCACGCACCATGCAGCGCAACTTTATTGCTCAATACCTGCAAGATCGCGATCAAAAAGAAGCGGCGTTGGTCGCCTACACCACCGATGGCTCACCGGATTGGCGCTTTTCCCTGGTTCGTTTGGATTATCGGTTAGAACAGCAGGCAGACGGTAGCTATAAACCCAAGAAGGAGGTGACCGCCGCGCGGCGATCGTCCTTTCTGGTGGGGAAAACGGAGCCGAATCACACAGCGCAGCAGCAGTTATTGCCGCTGTTATTGAACGATCGCCAGAATCCGACTCTGGATGAATTAGAAGCGGCGTTCAATATTGAATCGGTTACGCAGGAGTTTTTTGAGCAATACAAAAACCTGTTTCTCCAGGTGCGGGATGAGGTCGAAACCCTCCTCCAGACTGATCCGGTCATCGCTACTGACTTTACTCAGAAACAGATTGACCCCGCCAATTTTGCCAAAAAGCTCTTGGGGCAAATTGTCTTTCTGTATTTTCTGCAAAAGAAAGGCTGGTTAGGAGTGGAGCCGGGGCAACCCTGGGGCAGTGGCGCGAAGGATTTTCTGCGGCGCTTGTTTCAGCAGGGGAATGTGCAATATGACAATTTCTTTAACGATGTGCTGGAGCCGTTGTTTTACCACGCTTTAGCCGTCGATCGCGGTAGTGAAGCGCTGTATGAATTGCCCGGATGCCAGCAGCCCTGCAAGATCCCATTTTTGAATGGGGGCTTGTTTGAACCGATCGGTGGCTATAACTGGCAAACCACGAATGTTTTAATCGCCAACGCCACGATTCAAAACATTCTGGATACCTTTGACCTGTATAACTTCACGGTGCGGGAAGATGAGCCACTGGATAAGGAAGTGGCGGTCGATCCGGAGATGTTGGGGAAGGTGTTTGAGAATTTGCTGGAGGTGAAAGACCGCAAGTCCAAGGGTGCCTTCTACACGCCCCGTGAGATTGTGCATTATATGTGTCAGGAAAGTTTGATTAACTATCTGGACACGACGATTCATCAGGTGCCCCGTGGCGATCTGGAACGGTTGATTCGGCAAGGGGAACGGGCGATCGAGAATGATGCGCAGGTGGTGCAAAAGGGCAGCGAAACCGCAACCTATCAGTTTCAGGTGCCGGAGTCGGTACGCACCTATGCAGCGGAGATTGACCAGGCATTGGCAGATATCAAAATTTGTGACCCGGCGATCGGCTCTGGGGCATTTCCGGTGGGGATGATGCAGGAGATTGTGAAGGTGCGGGGCGTGTTGACAACCTATTTGCCCGATGAGGGTCGATCTGCCTACGCCTTCAAACGTCATGCTATCCAGTCCTCGATTTATGGCGTAGATATTGACCCCGGTGCGGTGGATATTGCTAAGTTGCGGCTGTGGTTGTCGTTAGTAGTCGATGAAGAAGACTACGAAAGCATCAAGCCCCTGCCCAACCTGGACTACAAAATTGTCTGCGGTAACTCGTTACTGAGTGTGGAGAAAAACCTGCTGAATTATCAGGTGTTTGCCGAGTTAGAGCAGCGGAAACAGGAATACTTTGAAGAAACCAACCCAGACCGCAAGACAGCATTACGCACCACCATTCAAGGGCTAATTCAAACCATCACCAACCAAGCTGAAATCTTTGATTTTGAGGTGTATTTCAGCGAGGTGTTTCAGCAACAGGGTGGGTTTGATGTGGTGATTGGCAATCCGCCCTATGTGCGCCAAGAACAAATTAAGCACCTGAAAGACTTACTAAAACCACACTACAAATCCTTCACTGGTACCGCCGATCTCTATGTATTTTTCTATGAAAAAGGATTGAATTTGCTGCGAGAACAGGGCGTTTTAACCTACATTTCCTCTAACAAATGGTTTAGAGCATCCTATGGCAAAAAGCTACGCCAACTGATCGCCCGTGAAACCCAACTTCAGCAAATTATTGACTTTGGTGATGCACCTGTATTTGCCGCCATTGCCTATCCGGCGATCGTCATTACCCAAAAAGGTAAGCCCTCATCCCCCAGCACCTTCTCCCAGCCCTCATCCCCCAACCCCTTCTCCCTAGGGGAGAAGGGGAGTCAGACAGATCCGGTTCCCCTCGCCCCACGAACAACCGCAGACCAAAATCCGGTTCCCCTCTCCCCAGGGAGAGGGGCCAGGGGTGAGGGTTTCCGCGCCTTGAACTGGCAATCCGGACAACCCATCAGCCAATTTGAAACCGTTGTGCAATCCCAATCCTTTGCCATGCCCCAACAGGCACTCACCGCCGAGGGCTGGCAGTTTGCCGATGCCACTGCCCTAAACCTGTTAGAAAAACTCCGCAACGCTGGCACCCCGTTAGGCGAATATGTCAACAATCGGTTTTAGGAACCTTACAAAAATAAGTTGCATAACTTTTCCATCTCCACCTGCGTGAAATCGCTAGGCTAGATAGAGTGAT
>JAIMBL010000191.1 GCA_023511615.1 Leptolyngbyaceae cyanobacterium HOT.MB2.61 | reverse complement strand
CTCTTCCGGCTTGCCGGTGAAAGAGTAGCCTAGGCTACTCTTTCATTCAAAACAGAATCCCTGGAATATTGATTTTGTTTTGGTGATAAGCGTCGCTTATCATAAAACTTCCAGGAGAGCCGCAAAGCGTCCGGTTTGATAAGATGATCAGCATAACTTCGGAAAACCTTAATCATTCATTTGCCCTACGAAAAGCGTCCTGTGAAGAACTCCGTGAAAGAAAGATATATCCACTGGCAAGATGAGGAGAGGTGGCTGGGCTACCCGGAGAAGTATCCAGATGAATGGACTCAAGCACAAGCTGGAAACGAATTGAAGGAGAATTTAGCGGATAATTTAGCGGATATTTATAAGGAACTGACAAGTGGAACAGTCCCCAGCATTTGAAGGGTCGCTGAACTTGAGGTACCGTGAAACGGCGGGATTTAATCAAACACCTTGAAGAGATGGTGTGGATTCATTCGTCATGGTGGTAAACATGACTGGTATCAAAACCAGAAGACAGAGGTATCTCAACCAGTTCCAAGGCATCGAGAAATTAAAGAACAGCTTGCCAGACGCATCACAAAAGTGCCTGGGGATGAAGGATAACACAGTATTAAAGACCCTTTAAGCGAATCCACTCCACCGTTTGAATTATGGAACCTGCTCTGAGTCACTATGGCCACGAAATGTCCCGTTTAACGGGAGTTCGGGCGATTATGAAAGACATCCTTGCGACATTGCGAGCCGGTGCAGGGCGGGAACTCATTAACCTAAGTGCGGGCAATCCGCTGATTTTGCCTGAAGTAGAGCAACTCTGGCGCGACTGCACGACAGAGTTGCTGGCCAGTGCAGAGTATGGTGAAGTAGTGTGCCGTTATGGGGGGAGTCAGGGTTACCAACCCTTTATCGAAGCGGTCATTAATGACTTCAATCGGCGCTATGGGCTGAATTTGAGCGATCGCAACATTCTCATCACACCCGGCAGTCAGAGTCTCTACTTTTATGCAGCCAACGCCTTTGGCGGATTTACCAGTAGTGGCAATTTGAAAAAAATTGTTTTGCCCCTCAGCCCGGACTATACGGGTTATGGCGGCGTGACCCTGACACCTGAAGCCCTGATTGCCTACAAGCCGGCGTTAGATGTCGATGCCCCGGCCCACCGCTTCAAGTACCGCCCAGACTTCAGTCTCTTAGAAATTGACGAGAACACGGGCTGCGTGCTGTTTTCCCGCCCCTGTAACCCGACAGGTAATGTTCTTACCGATGAAGAAGTCAAGAAGATTGCTGCTCTGGCGGCTCCTTTCGATATCCCGGTTTTTGTGGACTCTGCCTATGCCCCTCCGTTTCCGGCATTGAACTTTACGGAAATGGTGCCTCTGTTTGGGAACAACATTGTTCATTGCATGAGCCTGTCCAAAGCAGGGCTGCCGGGTGAACGGATCGGGATTGCGATTGGCGATGAGCGGATAATTCAGGTGCTGGAATGTTTCCAGACTAATATGTGCATCCATTCCCCCCGCTATGGGCAGGCGATCGCCGCCCGTGCCATCCATTCCGGCGCCCTGGCAGACATTGCCGCCAATGTCATTCGTCCCTTCTACCAGAGAAAGATCAACATTATTGAAAGTACCCTTGACCAGGCGATGCCCGGCAGTCTGCCCTGGTTTCTGCATCGGGGTGAAGGTGCCATCTTTAGCTGGCTCTGGCTAAAAGATTTGCCAGTTACCGACTGGGAACTTTATCAGGAACTGAAGCAGGTGGGGGTGATTGTCGTCCCTGGCAGTTCTTTCTTCCCCGGACTCCGAGAAGACTGGGACCATACTCGTCAATGTATCCGCATCAGCCTGACTGCCAGCGACCAGGAAATCGAAACTGGCATGAAGCGACTGGCTAAGGTAGTGGAGGGAGTTTATTTAGGTGTAAAGGGTAGTTGTTAGACGGGTGAGGAGTGAGATGCCAGGAATGAGGGGTGATATGAAGTTGTTAGTTGTTAGTTGTTGGTTGTTCGTTCGGCGAGGAGAGAGGTGTGAGGTGTGAGGTGAAAACTCAGAACTCAGAACTCAAAATTCAAAACTCTCCTGACCCCCAATCTCTAGCCTCTCGCCCCTCTGCTCCCTCTCCCCTCTCCCCCCTCCCTCCTGACCTGATCGAAATTGGTAAAATCGTCGCTCCCCAGGGTTTGAAAGGAGAGTTGCGTGTTTATCCAGACTCGGATTTCCCAGAGCGATTTGTGCAGCCAGGGGGACGGTGGTTGCTGAAACCGGGGCAGAAAGAGCCTCAGCCCATTGAACTGGTACATGGAAAGTATCTGGATGGAAAGGGAGTGTACGTGATTCGATTGGCTGGTGTTGTCGATCGCACCCAGGCGGAGGCTCTACGGGGGGCAAAACTATTAGTTTCCGCCAGCGATCGCCCCTCCCTGGCAGAAGATGAATTCCACGTTTCCGATTTGATTGGCCTGCCTGTATTTGACCAGGCGACTCAGACGTTCATTGGCACTATTATCAATGTGATTTCAGCTGGGAATGATTTGCTGGAAGTTGAGCGGTGTGCCCAGCCTGAAACTTCTACAAAGAAACCAGCAACGGTTTTGATTCCATTTGTGAAGGCGATCGTCCCGGTCGTCGATTTAGACCAGAAACGGATTGAAATCACTCCTCCCCAAGGGCTGATTGAATAGCTGCAACGGATGGTATACAAGCGCCTCGAAACCCTGATTCATGAAACCTTACAAACTAATTGCAATCCAGGAGTGCAATGAACCCCTATTGCCAATTCCACCAGAAAAGTTTTCCTTCGTCCTGCCCCATCCCTATGAAAAATTAGGGGCTCCCTATGGGGAAAAGTCACCCTTTTACCTGCGGGAAGGGGTACTTACATGTCTGCTGACCGCTCAAGAATCATTGCACGAGAAACAACCGGGCTGGCGAATTCAGATTTTTGATGCCTATCGCCCGATCGCCGTTCAGCAATTCATGGTGGAATACACCTTTCGAGAAGTGGCAGAGGCGCAGGGGTTGTCTCTGGCAAATCTGACAGCAGCACAGCGGCAAACAATTCTGGAGCAGGTGTATGAGTTTTGGGCAGTGCCCAGTCCTGACCCGACAACGCCGCCGCCCCACAGTACCGGGTCTGCGATCGATCTCACTCTGGTGGATGAGACGGGGCAGCCAGTCCCGATGGGATCACCGATTGATGAAATGTCGCCTCGCTCCTTCCCTAATTACTTTGCAGGCAGTGAAGGGCCTGATGAGCAACAGTTCCACCGGAATCGCCAGTTGCTGCGGGAAGTTATGGTGACAACTGGGTTTGAGCAGCATCCCCAGGAGTGGTGGCATTTTTGCCTGGGAGACCAGATGTGGGCATGGCTGGTGAATCAAAAAAATCCAGGTATGGCCGCGATCGCCCGCTATGGAGCGGTGGCATAGGATGGGCGATCGCCCCTTCCCGCCCCTTTGCGAGCAATCCACTCAATGACCTGACGACCGAGGCGGGTTCCTTCCAGGCGATCAATTTCGCGCACGCCTGTGGGGCTGGTGACGTTTACCTCTGTCAGATAGCCGCCAATCACATCAATGCCAACAAATACTAAGCCATCTCGCTGTAGAGTGGGAGCCAATTGGGCACAGATCTCTCGTTCCCGCTCAGTGATTTCGGTTGGAGCAACTCTGCCCCCCACAGCCATATTGCCGCGAAACTCATTCCCCGTCGGGATGCGGTTGACGGCACCAATGGGTTCACCATCCAGCAAAATAATGCGCTTATCCCCTTCTTTGGCAGCGGGCAGGTAGGTCTGCACCATGACGGGTATCTGCCCTTGCTGGGTGCTGATTTCAATGAGCGAGTTGAGGTTGCGATCGCCCCTTTCCAGAAATAAAATGCCCTCCCCCGCCTTACCTCCCAGTGGTTTCAGCACCGCCATTCCCTTTTCCGCCACAAACTTCAGAATGACTTGCTTACTCTGGCTCACGATGGTTTCGGGAATGGCCTCTGTAAACTGAAGCGCGTACATCTTTTCATTAGCAGCCCGGATTCCCTGCGGCGAGTTGATCACCAGCGTTTTTGCCGGATTGATATAGTCCAGGATGTAGGTTGCGTAGAGGTAAGGAACTGTCACAGGCGGATCGGTGCGCATGAAGACCGCATCCATCTCTTCTAAGGACAGATGCATCCGCTCCTCCAGCACAAACCAGGGGTTGGCGGCCACCCAGTGTCCTTCAATTAGCTGCACTGGAAAAAGCTGAACCCGTTCCAGCAGGGCAAAGGCTTTACCCTCTGCCACACCCAAATGATTTGCTTGAGTAATCCAAACTTCGTGCCCCAGTTCTTGAGCCGATTCCATCAGTGCCACACTGGTATCGTGACCGGGATCCAACTGTTCGATCGGGTCAATGATAAATGCAAATTTCACTTAAAAGCCCTCAGTCATTGCAACAGTGCATCTAACTTTCCCTGTGCATTCAGAGCATAGAGGTCATCGCATCCACCAATGGGCTGATTATCAATAAAAATCTGTGGCAGGGAGCGGCGTCCGTTTGCCCGTTTAGCCATTTTGGCCCGTGCAACTTCATCGCCATCAATACAATATTCCGTATACTTGACCCCTTTCTTCTCCAGCAGGGCTTTTGCACGAATACAAAAGGGACACATACTCCAGGTATAAATCTCGACGTTGGCAGTCATAGTTCTTAACATTTATTGTCTAGCTACATTCTAGACTGCTCCAGGGGCTTGCTGATCGGTGGATGCAATGGGGCTATCATCGAATCCCATCAGTTTCAATCTTTCTGTGGCAGTCACTGGAGAGCTGTATGCTCAAAACTTCGTTTCAATTCATACTGCTTTTCAGCGATGTCGATTCATGTTTTGCAAATTCCATCTATCCTTAATTAGGAACTTCGACTCTCCTGAGAGTCTGGTGATAAGTGTCGCTTATCATCTAAAACAAAATCCCTAGAATATTGATTTTGTTTTAGATGAAAGAGTCGCGTAAGCGACTCTTTCACCGGCAAGCTGGGAGAACCGGAACTTCTTGCTGCTGGCTCTAACAGCAAACATTTATTAGCCTACCCCTTTGCTGGAGCGTTTGAGATGTGACCTATGGCTGATACTTTTTCCTTCGACATTGTGAGTGATTTTGATCGGCAGGAACTGGTCAATGCCCTCGATCAGGCAAGGCGAGAAATTCAAACCCGGTATGATCTGAAAGACACTAAAACCACGGTGGAATTAGGCGACCAGTCCATTGTGATCAACACGGATAGCGAGTTCACCCTACAGGCTGTCCACACCATTCTGCAAACTAAGGCAGCCAAGCGCAACCTATCCATGAAAATTTTTGACTACGGTAAGGTTGAGACGGCCAGTGGCAATCGGGTGCGCCAGGAAATCACGCTTAAGAAGGGAATTAGTCAGGAACTTGGCAAACAGATTACCAAAATCGTGCGGGATGAGTTTAAGAAAGTGCAGGCATCGATTCAGGGAGATGCGGTGCGAGTCAGTGCCAAATCAAAAGACGATTTACAGGCTGTAATTCAACGTATCAAACAGGAAGACTTTCCCGTTGCGCTGCAATTTACGAATTACCGTTAGCCCAAAGTGGGGTAGTGGGCGAGTGGATAAGCGAACAGGGGTGTGAGGAGAATATCCCTCATTTGCTCATTGGGTCACAGAATAATATCCCCGCCGATAGCCATCGCTGTAGGCCCTGCGGAGGGGGGGATTGTTTTGCAGGGCATTGTCGTAAATGTCCTGATTCAAATCGTAGGGGCGGCTATTGAGGGCATCGGCCCGTCCGGCTCCATAGCCCCGATTGTACCAATCTCGTTGTGCGCCTGTGTAACCGCCTGAGCCATTGGTGTTGAGGTTTTCAGCTGCGGTGTACCCGTCTCCATAGCCTCTGGTGTATTCGCGGGAAAATTCGGGGGGTAGCTGGTAGGAGCCTGCGATCGGGTCGTACCTCCGTCCTGCTCTGGCATCGGCCTGCCCCTGTCGGTATCCTTCGTTGTAGTACCGTCGTTTTTCGGTGGCAAAGGGATCTTCACCGCCAAACTCAACTGAGCCGTATCCGTCTGCATAACCGCGGGTGTACTCCCGCGCCAATTCTGGACGGAGTTCGTAGGAACCTGCGATGGGATCGTATCTCCGTCCTGCTCTGGCGTCTGCCTGTCCCTGTCGGTATCCCCGTTCATAGTATTGCCGCAGGTTGGTGCCGCCTCCGCTGGAGATGGGAACTATCTGGCTGAGCCTGATTCTACCCTGATTGTATTCGCAGGTGGCGTTGTAGAGCAGTCTGTTACGGCGGTTTTGCACACGCATGGTCACTTTGGAAGTTTGATAGGTTCCGCCGCCGTAGCTAGAAAGCAGTTGCTGTACGATATACCCTCGATTTTGGGTGTGCTTGTAACAGGCATTGATGACTGCCTGGGTTGCACCAGCCTGGACTGAGACTGTGGGTAGAAGGGTAGAAGTTGTGGCCAGGGCGATCGCACTCAGTAAGGCCTTTATAGCTTGCATCATCTCTTCTCTGATCGACGACACGGGAGCTATTGGAGAAAGCCTCTTAGTAGTAATTTGCATCCCTACTAAAGAATACAAAATCGTTGTTTCGTAGCTCAATATTGCATGTTGTTCGGTGGCAGGCAAGGGTCTTAATTTGCAACCTACAACGGCGAGTTTTGTCGGCATAGCGGGGATTTCCATCACTGATGGAACCAATTTCTAGGCTTTCGAATATCCTCTAATTATTCCTTTAAAGGGTGTTAAAGAAAACGGAATAATTTTGTGGATGGATGATTTTCGCTCTACGATTAGCGCATTGATAAGGCTCGTTTAATTTAGTCAGGGACATAGCTATGATGGTAAATCTGAAGAGAAAAAGGTCTGTTATTCCTCTGGCCGTTCTGCTCACCCTGGCGGCTGCTCCCAAATGCCAACTTCAGCAATTAGAAGCTTCGATTACTCAACCAGCTCTGGCTCAAACGGCAGATCCCAATTCTTTTCCAATGCCTAAGACAGTAGCTGAAGGAACGAAGGTTGCAATTGATGGTTCCAGTAGCATGGAAACCATCAATGAAGCCTTGAAACAAAGCTTTGAGAAACAGTTTCCAGGAACTGACATTCGAATTGCTAGCGAAGGAACAGATGCGGCATTACAAGCTTTACGGGAGGGCAAGATCGACCTGGTGGCGATCGGGCGTCCACTAACTGATGCAGAAAAAGCGGAGGGGCTGGTTGCGGTGCCTATTTCCCGCAACAAGATTGCAATTATTGTTGGACCTGACAATCCATTTAATGGCAGTCTGACGATTGAACAATTTGCCAGGATTTTCCGGGGCGAAATCACAGACTGGTCACAGGTTGGTGGGGCAAAGGGGCCCGTTCGCCTCGTTGATCGTCCCGAAAGCAGTGACACCCGTCAGGCATTTCTCAACTATCCCGTTTTTCAAAAAGCGCCGTTCAAAACAGGTGCCAATGCTGTTCAGGTGGCAGAAGATAGGACTTCGGCCGTGATTGAGAAACTGGGTACCGATGGCGTTGGTTATGCCATTGCCGATCAGGTGGTTGACCAGCCTGGAGTCCGGGTTGTCCAGATGCACAAGACGCTGCCTACGGATCCCCGCTATCCCTTCTCCCAACCCCTGTCCTATGTTTATAAAGGACCCACCCCTAACCCTGGTGTAAAGGCGTTCCTGGGTTATGCCCTCACTCCTGAAAGCCAGCGGGTTGTAGAGCAGGCCCGACAGGAAGCAGTCAAAGCACCAGAGGAAAGGACAACTGCTCCTGCTGAGGTGGTTCCTGCTCCTGAAACTGGTGGGGCTCCGCCTGCGCCCGTTGCTACTAAGCCTTCCTGGGCTCCTCTATGGTGGCTGCTGCTGCCATTGCTGGGCTTACCTCTGCTGTTGTGGTGGGCACTGGGCCGGGGGGTGCGGCGATCGCCTGTAGAGCGTCCCAGCCAGATTGTTCTGACCCCACGCAATTGCCGGGATGCCTATGCCTACTGGGAACTGTCAGAAGATGACAAGAAGAAGTACCAGAAATACGGCAAGAAGCAGGCCCTGCGCCTCTACGATGTGACAGACATCAACCTGGATTACCAGCAACCCCACAGTGTCCGGCGGTTTGAGTGCGATTACCAGCAGCAGCGGGATATGCACCTACCGATTGAGGTGGACAATCGGGATTACCTGGTTGAACTGGGCTTTATCAATTCCAGGGATGAATGGGTAAGTCTGGCCAGGTCTAAACATGTCAGGGTGCCTCAGTGCAGTCCTGTGGCAACTACCCCTGTAACTGAGACGGTGACGCAAGGGGCGACTCCAGTAATGTCGCAGGTAACCGCAGCAGGAGCAGCGGCCACAGCCGTAGCCGCCGGGCGTACCATGCTGGCGAGCGATCGCGCTACCGCACCTGAGCCAATCCACGAAACCGAGTACGGTAGCCAGATTATTCTCACCCCACGCAACTCCGCCGATGCTTATGTCTACTGGGAAGTATCGGGTGAACACAAGACAGCCCTGCGGCGGCAGGGAGGCCAGAACCTGATGCTGCGCCTTTACGATGTTACAGACATTAACAGTGACTACCAGGAACCCCATGCCATGTATGAGTTTGAGTGCGATGAACTGGACAAGGATCGCCATTTGCCAATTCGGGTGAGCGATCGGGACTACCTGGTTGAGTTGGGCTATACGACCGCTGACGGTCACTGGCTACGGCTAGCCCGCTCTAACTCAGTTCGGGTGGCTTCAGAAAAAACCCCTTCCTCCTTCTAAATCAGGTAGCTCTGGTGCTCTGTCAAATTGAATTTGATGGGTAGCGAATACCAGGAGGTGCATGAGGGTTAAATTTTGAGGGTCTGCGACCCGTCAAAATCCTCCTGACGGAACACCAGCCCTATTTCAGAAAGAATGAAGAATCATCGGAATCAGTCAGCTAACCGCAAATCTGTTCAGTAACCATCAGGAGACATTGCAATCATGGGACTCTTTTACGAAGTACTCAGTGCTATTAACAACCCTAATCAGCAGGCCAGCATAGACCAGCTCAGTTCCCTGTCAGGCTCCGTACAACAACTCACCAATCAGTACGGAATTGATAACAACACAATGCAAACAGTGCTGTCCTCGTTGGGAGGAATTCTCGGTCCTGCGCTGCGTCAAAGGGCCGGTGGTCAATCCCTTGAAGGGATGCTAGGCCAACTTGCTGGCAGCAGCCTGGCCGGATCGGGTGGCAATTTTAATCCTGCATCGTTGGCGTCCTTAATTCCACCCCAACTACAGGAACAAATTATTCAAACAGTAGCCCAGAAAACTGGACTCAGTGCCGGAATGCTGCAGGGGCTGATACCCGCCTTGCTTCCCATAGTGATGAACTTTCTGAACATGGGGAGAAGCACATCTGGTGTTCAAGGTTCAAACCCACTTTTGAATGCATTTCTGGATAGCGATCGCGACGGGGATACCGACCTGGGCGATGTTATGAAATTCGCCAACCGCTTCCTGAATGCCCAATACTACCCAGCGTAGGGGAAGTGAGGGGTGAGGAGTGGGTTCTTCCGGCTTGCCGGTGAAAGAGTCGCGTAAGATACTCTTTCATCTAAAACAAAATCCCTGGAGTATTGATTTTGTTCTGGTTATAAGCGATGCTTATCACCAAACTCTCAGGAGAGCCAAGAAGCAAGGAGTGAGGAGCAGATGGG
>JAIMBL010000190.1 GCA_023511615.1 Leptolyngbyaceae cyanobacterium HOT.MB2.61 | reverse complement strand
CGTCTGGTGGGGGTTGCATTTTGTCAATAACGACCTGGCACCGCTGGTTGAAAAGAATTTGAGTAAGTCGTTGCAACGCCCAGTGAAATTGGGGCGAGTAGAGCAGTTTACGCCCTTTAGTCTGCGATTTGGTCCCTCTTCAGTTCCACCTACGCCAACCGATCCAGATACACTTTCAATTCAAGCGGTAGATGTGAGATTCAACCTGCTACGGCTTCTCTTCAGTCGGGATCTCAATCTGGATATTACGGCCATTCAGCCGGAGATTTATCTGGAGCAGGCGAAGGACGGTGCCTGGCTGGAAACTCAACTGGAGCAGGAAGAACAAACGGGGCCGATTAGAACTGAGCTAAGAACGATTCAATTTCAGGATGCCAGAGTTGTTTTGGTGCCCTGGTCTAAGGCGGCGAAGAAGGGTTTGCCGGTTGTTCTGTCTCAGTTAAATGGAAACGTTGAATTACTGGATGAGAACGAACAGTTTACCTATGAGGTAAGTGGGAAATCGGAAACTGGCGGCCAATTGGACTTGAAGGGGGAGACGGTGCGATCGCCCCTCCAGACCAACCTTGAAATTCGGGGACAGAATTTTCTGGTTTCTGAAATTGATCGCCTGGTGAATTTTCCGGGTCTCGCTTTTTCGTCGGGACGGGTGAATGGAAACCTGACCGTCCAACTTCGTCCCGATGAGGAGTTGCCCAACCTGGTTGGAACGGCTCAGTTTGAAGGGGTGACACTCAAGGCAGAGGGAGTTCCTCGCCCATTCACAGAAGCCAAGGGTGGGTTGCAACTTCAAGGACAGCAGATTCGACTGGACAATGCGGCTGCTTTCTATGGCAAGGTTCCCGCTCTGGTCAATGGAACCGTTCACCTGGAAAAGGGGTTTAATCTCGCTATTAAGGTGAAACCGTCCACACTTCCAGACGTGATTGATGCGTTGAAATTACCCCTACCCTTTACTACTGCGGGAGAAATCACTGCCGACCTGAAGCTGACGGGACCACTGCAAACCCCTATTCTGTCAGGAATGGCTCACAATACAAAACCGGGTCGAATTGACCGGGTTGAGCTGAGCCAGTACAGTGGTCAATTTCGGCTGGATGCAGGCAGTGAATTGTTGACTGTCTCTAATGTGCGAGCAACCCCAACCGTGGGTGGGCAGATTATTGGAGGAGGCCAGATCAATCTGGAGGCGCCGACCCAGGTGGCCCTCAATTTTCAAGCCATTCATGTACCGGGGGATGCGATCGCCCGCTCCTACAACGACGGCAATCCACTTCCCATCACCGTGGGCCGCGTTAATGCCCAAACCCAGATTGTCGGTCCTGCTGATGATTTGCAAATCTTGACCCGCTGGCAGGCTTTAGAAGGCGAATACCCCGCATCTGGAGAGGTTTTGATTGCGGGCGGAGTCACCACCCTGCGCAATACGGTAATTCAGGTGGCAGGAGGAACGGCTAATGTCCAGGCGAGGGCCGCTGATGGGCGCTGGCAGACCTCTATCGTCGGGTCAGGAATTCAGCTCAGCCGCTTTTCACCCGATTTGCGAGGGTTGTTTAGTGGCAACCTGGCGCTATCTGGAAGCCTGTCATCCTTCAGTCCTGAGGACATTCGTGGACAGGGACAGGTTCGTTTTTCGGAAGGGATTGCGATCGTTGGCAAACCCCTGACGGCCCAGGTTCAGTGGGATGGACAGAAAGTCGTGGTGCAGGAGGCAACGGCACCTGGACTGAGTGCGAATGGAGCCGTGTTCGCTCGCCTGGAGGGGCCGGGTGCCCCCGAAATTACCGGGTTTGACCTGAATGTGCGCACCCGTGATTACAGCCTGCAAGCCCTGGCACTGCCGCTGCCGGGTAATGTGGATTTCTCTGGGAAGGTAGACTTTGTCGGACAAGTCGGTGGCACACCTGTTGACCCCAAAGTTTCTGGCGATTTAGCGCTGAAGCAGTTTGCGTTGAACGGCTATGCGTTTGAGCCATTGGTGCAGGGCAGTCTGCGGGTCTCCAGGGGAGTGAACTTGAATGTGGCGGGGGAACGCGATCGCATCTCCGTCGCCCTTGGCCCTGATTACCAACTACTGGCGTTTAACATCAAACGCAATGAGGCAGTCGCCACAGGCAGGAGCCAGGGGGGGCTGCTGCTGGTTGATGCTCAGAACTTTCCGCTGGATGTCCTCGTCCCTCCTGGCACGGCGGCCCTGTTCCCCCTATTCGGCCAACTGAGTGGCAACCTGGCACTGGATCTGGCCAAACAAAGCGCAGCGGGGCAGGTGGCGATCGCCAATCCCGCCTTTGGAGGCTACCGGGCCGATCAATTTGACGGACGGATCAGCTTTGCCAATGGGGTTGCTAATCTGACCGGGGCAGAGTTGCGCCGCGGGGATACAGTCTTTCAAATCGATGGTACCGCCACCCTCCAGGGGGCTGACCCCAGTGTCAAAGGGGAGATTAAAATCGCCCAGGGGAAACTGCAAGATGTACTGGAATTGCTTCAGCTCTTTGATCTGCAAGATTTAACCCGCGGGCTACAGTCCTCGATTTACGGTTCTGCTGCCGATGTGGAAACAGTTCCCATTAATCTGGATGATGCCCCTGTTCTGACTCAACTGCGTCGCCTGGCGGAGGTGGAAACGCTGTTGAAACTGGCCAGAGAACAACGAGAAGATGCCCCTATCCCGGAACTGCGAGAATTAACTGGAACCTTTGGCGGAGAAATCAGTGTTACAGGTTCTCTCAAAACTGGGTTGAACGCAAACTTTAATCTAAAGGGGCAGAACTGGGTCTGGGGCCCCTACTCGGCTCAACAGGTGGTGGCGATCGGCAGTTTTGAAAATGGCATCCTGACCCTATTGCCCCTGCGTTTCCAGTCAGATCAATCCTTCATCAGTTTCACTGGGGAAATTGGCGGCCAGGAACCATCTGGGCAGTTTCGGATGGAAAACATTCCGGTGGAAACAATCCAGCCCCTGGTTCATCTGTCCCTGCCGATTGAAGGCAACTTAAACGCCACCGCGACCCTGGCCGGTACCTGGGACAACCCGCAGGCGATCGGTGAAATTAGCCTCACCAATGGCATCTTGAATGGCACTGAAGTCAAAGAAGCTCGTGGCAATTTCCAATATGCGAATGCCCGGCTCAATTTTGGTAGCCGCGTGGTAATCAGCGAACCCGAACCCATTACTATTGTGGGCAGCCTTCCAATTCAGCTTCCCTACGAAGGTGCTGTAAAGCCAGACAACGATCAGATCAGTCTGGATATCAATGTTAGAGATGAAGGGCTGGCAGTCCTGAATGTATTTAACAATCAAGTCGCATGGGTGGATGGCAGGGGCACCGTTGCACTTCAGGTCAGAGGAACACTGAAACAGCCTGATGTCCTGGGTACTATTCGACTACAGGGGGCTACCTTTAAAGCTGTAGCCTTGCCTGAACCGATTACTGATGTAAATGGCGTCATTACCTTTAATCAGGGTCGCCTGACCATTTTAGAACCCCTTACCGGCCAATTCAGTCAGGGGCAGGTGTCTGCGACTGGAACCTTACCTCTGGCGACTCCCCTTGCTCTGGAAGACCCCAATGCTGGTAAATTTGTTGCGGTCAAGCTTGAGAACATTCAACTCAATTTGAAAGGACTCTATAGAGGAGATGTGAATGGCACCATCGACGTGATGGGAACGGCGCTGAATCCAATGCTGGCTGGTGCAATTCAGCTCAAGAATGGGCAGGTTTTACTGGCGAATCAGGCAGAGGGAGCTGGTGCCCCAGTTAATGATAGAACCGATGCAGAATCCAACGTTGAGTTTAATAATCTCAAACTAGAGCTGGGTAGAAACGTCCGCATTGTCTACGCGCCCCTTCTCAACTTCGTAGCATCCGGCGAACTGACACTTAATGGCAACTTAGACGACATCCGTCCGAGCGGTACGATTAATCTCAACTCCGGTCAGGTGAACCTGTTCACGACCCAGTTCACCCTGGCACGGGGCTATCCCCAAAAGGCGGAGTTCGTTCCAAGGCAGGGGCTAGATCCCAACCTCGACATTCGTTTGGTTGCCGTAGTGGCGGAAGTGGTTGGTGGTAGGCTACCCGTCCCAGCTTCGAATGAGGTGATTGATGCACCAGCCTTTTTCCGCTTTGGCAGTGTGCAGAGTGTACGGGTTCAAGCACGCATCGAAGGACCAGCCAGCGAGTTAAATGAGAACCTGGTGCTGACCAGTAGCCCGGCCCGCAGTGAGGCAGAAATTGTCAGCTTAATTGGCGGTGGTTTCATATCGACTCTGGGACAGAGTAGTGGAGCGCTAGGGCTTGCAAACCTTGCGGGTTCTGCCCTGCTTACCAACGTTCAGGGCTTCATTGGCAACGCTTTAGGCTTAAGCGATTTCCGTCTGTTTCCGACGATTACTCCCAGCGATAACAATCGGGATTCTCGGAGCGGCTCCAGTATTGACCTGGCTATGGAAGCTGGGATTGATATTACAGGATCGCTTTCGTTCAGCGTGTTGAAAATTTTGACTTCAGATGTTCCGGCTCAATTTAGCTTGCGCTATCGCTTGAATGATGAAATCCTGATTCGGACTTCAACCGACTTTTCGGGAGATAACCGGGCTGTGATTGAGTATGAAACGCGATTCTAATACCAATTTAAATTGCGAATTTGGCAGATCGATTGACGAAACGAACGATTGCAACGATTTCCCAATCCAAAATCTATAGCTGTCGCCAGGTTGCTTAGGACATTGGGTTTAAGGGAGTGTGGGGGCTTCGCCCTCAGCCAGGGGTAGAACCCCTGCACCCCGTCCTAAGTCTGGTAACTATCTATAAAACCCAAAATCCAAAATGGTATAAGCTTGAATCCAGTTAATGTGAGTATGCTCCCATCACATCAGGATTTTTCGGATAGATCGTGAGTGGGCTCTACATCCACTCTACGGCAGCTAGCTGGAGGGTTCCCAGCCCCAACTCTTTGGGGGAAAGGGAACGGGTTTCAAACAGTGCCATCATGTCTCTAAATTGGGGATTGCCGCGATTCGCCCCTGTCAGCCCACGGGCAATGATCAGGCCACAACACCCTTTGGTTTTTTTGCAGCGCTGGTCCCACTTTTTGCGAGCCGCAACATGAACGGGATCGGCTTCCCCAAATTCGCCAAACAGGTGGAGTTCGCCGTTGCCTGTTTGGAAGAGGCCCAGATCGTAGCGATCGCCCCCAAACGGATCTTCTCCCGGATTGAAGCAAATTGCCTGTAACCCTCCAGCGTCCTTCAAATCCTGAATTAGTGCTTTTGCTTTCGGGCGCGAAGTTTGAATCATGACCACCGGCAAACCATCTCCCGCTGCGGTCACCTCCTGGGATTGGTGATACTCCGCTCCTGCTCGCAAAAAGTCCAGCATTTCCCAGGGCACAACCCCCAGGCTGAGAAAAGAGTTTTCAGGCACCAGATCATCCCGTACCATTGGAAACCCTGGACCCCCTTCTTCCTCTGCCCCAGCCATCTCCAGCAGTTCCGCGGCCAGATCGGGAAGGGTAGACACCTTCACCGAGACCTGAGTACTACCGGATTCTGCTTCCTCTGGCACAGGAATCCGGTAACGACTGTTAATTGCTGGAAACTGGTCATTCTCAAACTTCTGGCGATGTTGCCGCATAAAGCGATGTACTGCTTCTAGCGCAACCAGAAGCACCGCGGCCTCTTCTTCATAGAGGAATGATCGCAACCCCTCCAGAGGATGGAGATTTCCAAACGCGGGTTCTACCTCGGATGCCGATAAAGTTGCCAGTTTGGTTCCCTCCGAGCTTTCATCCTCTGGACTTTCAAAGGTGATGAATAGACAGTCCTGCCCTAGAAAAGCTTCTTCCATCTGGTCAAAGGAATCATTAGCTAAAACCCGTTGCCGAAAGCGCCTGAGTGATTCCAGAGAACGGTAGAAGAGAATGCCATATTCCATGCCCAGCATTCCCATTACTGAAGCGTATAGGGTACCAACGTCCCACTGGTTGATTTCAATTGCCAGAATCTGGTGATCGGCCAGAACTTCCCAGGGTGCCAGTTGCCAGATGGCCTGGGCTTTTTCTTCCAGGTGTTGCGCAAATTGAGGGGGCAGGTGCGGCGGACGAGTGCTGATGGCATCTTGCAGCCCCCGAAAGATTTCGTCAATCAATGGCAAATCTGGGACGTAGTCCATCACGATATCCAGGTCTTGCAAAACGCCCCGCAGGAAGAACAGGATTTCGCGATCGCGCACCACAATCTTCTGCGGACGGGCCGGAGTTCCCGGATTGTGAGGATGTTCCATCGCTCGCAGGAGGGTACGAACAACCACCTCCGGGCCAGTCTCCGGCGAAACCACATCCATCGCTCGCACCATCCCCAGGGAACCATCTACCCACAGGATGCAATCACCGTTAGGAGGAACGGTTGACCCCATATCCACCCAATCCCCCTCAGTCTGAGTGTTCGCCATTAGAGGACGGCGATCGCCCTCCCAGACACTTGGAATCTGTGGCAACAACTGGAGTCGACGGCAGGTGGAACGATTAAGCAGAGTCATAGGTACCTGTTGGGCGAAGAAAACGGACAAAGTCTGGCCGCTTGAATGAAGCAAATCAATCAAGGCTAGATATTCATCTTAAACACTAATTCTGTCTCTACTCTCTCCAGGCAAATACATTGATTCCTTCCACTCCAAAATATTCGCTCATCCTGTGAATTTCTTGCTATATTCGCGCTATAGCAAAAGTCAAGGGTTGTGGCTCTCCTGGGAGTTTGGTGATAGGCGACGCTTATCACCAAACAAAATCGATGTTCCAGGGATTCTGCTTTAGATGAAGGAGTAGCTTATGCTATTCTTTCACCGCCAAGCCGGAAGCGCCAGAGTTGTTAGCTGTTGGTTGTGAGAGGCAACAGGCAACGAAACGACAGGCCTTTTTCTTTTCTCCCCCTTCCCATGCATGTTCGAAATCAAACTTTTGAGTTTATTGGTTGGCAGTCTCGGTTTACAGGCAATGTTCACCAGCAGTTGGCTACGATGGCAAGAGGTGGTGAGCGAGCGGCAGCATGAGGCGGAGGAAGAAACGTTGACCCCCTACGAATCTAAAGAAACTTATACTTCGGCTGATACCCAACCCAACGGTCATGGGATGCTGCCTAAAGATCCCCGTTTGGCGGGTTGGGAGTTCAAGATTGTGCGGGCGAATCGGGACCTGTTTCGAGACCCAGCCGTATTTAAGCAACTGTGTGATGAAGAAGCCCATGCGGGTTGGATTTTGTTGGAGAAACTGGATGATCGCCGCGTCCGCTTCAAACGCCCCATCGCCCTGCGCGAAATCATCAAACCAGAGTTTTTACCCTACGATCCCTACCGGACCCACTTTGGTCCAACATCAGATTGGACAAAGGTGCTGGCGGCGATCGCTTTCCTAATTACTCTCATCCTGCCCGCCTATCTGGGGTTCGCTCTGGTTTCTGCTACTCTCTCAAACACTCGCTCTAAACCTGAGGCACCGCTTCCCACTTTACCATCACCAGAACAACCCACTGAAAAACCTACTACTCTGCCAAATTGAATTTGACGGTTAGCGAATACCCAGGAAGTGGATGGGGGTTAAATTTTGAGGGTCTGCGACCCGTCAAAATTTTCCTGGCGGAACACTACCCCGCCTGCAAGCAACTAGATAGAGTGTGGGATGCAGCGGGGCTAAGTCTAAGTTTTGAGTTCTAATCTCTACTTCCGACTCCCCACTCTCTTACGCCAAACTCACGCCAAAAGTACCAGCCCCTCAACTTTTGAAATCTTATGCTTCTCTTAACGGTATAGCAACCTGATTAGATGGCTGCATCGGTAAAGATAGGAGAGAGAAATCAGTCCTGGAAGAAGTGATTTCTCTCCGTCCGATTGTTTGTCGATGATCTGACGGCTGCTGAAACCACTGGCAAGTTTGCAGTGAAGGAGTTCCGGTATGCTTTGTGACGCCTGCCTGCGGAAGGAAAATTGTTTACCGTCTTTATTGGCAAAGAGCGATCAGCAATTACGAAATCTGCTTGAAGGTCTCAAACGCTGTGATATGAGAGTCATCAAGTCAACCTAAGCGTTGCAAATGCTAAATTTTGTAGGCGTTGCTGAAAAGCATTATGAATCGAAACCAAGTTTCGAGCATACAGCATCCATTTCATACCTGGATTCAGCAATGCCAATTTTGCGATATGGGACCTGGGGGGCTTCGCCTCATCCCCCCTTAAACCCAATGTCCTAAGCAACCTGGTAACAGCTCTATAAAACCGCTGTAGGGGCCTGTTGTAATGACGGAGTGGAGGTTTGGGAATTATGGAAGCAGTGTTAGTATCGTACTGATGCATAAAAATGCTTAGAAGAGTTGAAAGAATTTACAGATTTTTATTACTTGAACTATCAAAAAACTCAAGGATTGATGGACGTTTATTACTGCTTTTTCCGCTCAGCTTATATTTTCTTCCAATAATCATCTCTAACTTTTTCATTCATTCCTCTGAACAGTGGATAAATGCGTGGTGGATTTATCCAGGAGTTGATAAAATGTATCCCTTGTTTGGGGATATGAGAGTTATTACTGCGGCCTATGAATGTATCCAAAAGGGTTACAATGTCTTTCAAGAAAATCCCTGCGATCCCTGGGGCCGGACAATTAACTACCCCCCTATCTGGTATATGCCAGCAGCGTTGGGAATTGATCAAAATAGTACGGTTCTTCTTGGGATTACAGTTGTTTTTTTATTCTTTGCTCTTACCTTCAAGCTGATTGGAAATATAAACTATTTAGAAGCAATTATTTATTCATCTATACTATTTTCTCCCTCTATTATGCTGGCTGTAGAACGGGGTAATAATGATCTGATTGTCTACAGTTTTCTGGCAGTCTCACTCCTCATGTTGAACCATAAAGACATTCTTGTCAGAGGATTTTCATACAGCTTGATTGTGTTTGCTGCTGTTCTAAAGCTATTTCCAATTTTTGCGATCACCGCTCTTCTAAAAGAAAAACGAAGGATCGTTCTGGCGATCGCTCCATTCATGATGGGTGTGTTTATTACTTACATAGTCTTCATGCTTGATGACTTGAAGTTTGTGAATAGTGTTACACCCAGAGCCGCTTTAATGTCCTATGGAAATATGGTTCTTTTTGACCTGTTATCCCTGCACTTTGATCGAATAGGAATTGATCTTCCAAGAGGGCTCGGCTTCCTCTTCTTTTATGCCAGTGTATTTTTTATTCTCGTTTTTTCCTGGGCTCTGGCTAAACATCGGCATAGTCTTTTTCAAGATAAACAGGAGCTATTAGCAGAGCCTTATATGGATGGATTTAGAATCGGTTCTTGCATCTATCTGGGCACCTTTATAATTGGCAACAACTGGGATTATCGGTTTATCTTTTTGATATTCGTCATTCCACAGCTCCTAGTTTGGATCAAAAGCCGCAGCCCACTTCAACTGATAGCCACCATGGCTCTATCTGGAATTGTTTTAACCGTCTGGTTGAGCCGCTATTCCTATGAAGTTTTTGGCTTGGATGAGCTGATTAACTGGCTACTGTTTTTCTATTTCGCCTGCATGCTGGCACTGACCTTGCCTGATTGGTTAAAAAACTGGTTGGCCAGGACTTGAGAGCTGACCTTGGTTGCCTGACACAAGTCCTAAAAGCCTTGAAAACACGTTGCCTCAGAGCTACAGCCCATAGTCCCTAGTTTGGAGCCGGAAGGCTTGATTGGAAGGGCTTTCTGGCAAAGTCTTCGACGAGAAATCAGGGGTCTCCGGAGATGTGTCAGGCAGCCAGGAGCTGACCTCCCATCCTGGGTGCACTGAGGGCGTTGATGACTTAAAGGCGCTAATCTCAATGCCCTTTTCCCAAAGAATCGCAGACTCTCCTGGGAATTTAATGATAAGCGACGCTTATTATTAAACAAAATCAACATTCCAGGGATTTTGTTTTAGATGAAAGAGGAGCTTACGCTACTC
>JAIMBL010000189.1 GCA_023511615.1 Leptolyngbyaceae cyanobacterium HOT.MB2.61 | reverse complement strand
AGTTCCAGCGAGTTTCAAGATGTAACCATCAACCTTCTCAAAGCTCGTGAAATACTTTTTCAGCAAGCCCTAAGTAGCTAGGTGGAATTAAACTTAAAACGCTCCAACGTAAGTAGCTGGGTGCAATTAAATTAAATAAATTAAAGATAGCTTTCGGGGGTGGAGGAGGTGAAACCCGCTGCCTGGGGGCAACTCTCCCACTCCTCTTTCTTCCAATTAATTATGTCTACCTGCTTAATGGCGATTCAATAGATCTAAGTCGAATGTCACTAAGTCGAATGTCACTGACTTAAGTTCAGAGCTAAAGTCAGTTGAAACTGACTAAAAAGCAGGTCTGCTGGGGTTTGAAGCTGCTTCAACAGATTTCTGCTTGGAGCCTGAGATTTATCTCGAGGCTCTTAAGTCAGTGACATTCGATTTAAGTCAGAATTTCATCGATACTTGAGCAGATTCATTCGACTTCTTCATTACTGCAACTGGCTTCTCTGGTTTTACAGTTGCTTGCAGCATCGGAGTTTTCGTCACGGACTCATTGGATAGGGTAAACAACGGATTGGAGAGAATTCCAGCGATTGAAGTGGCAATCAGGGAGAGAATCAACCCCACTTGCAATGGGCGCATGCCGGGAAGGTTCCAGCGGATTTCGGGGTAGTTCAACACCGCATCGGACATTTCCTGGGGTTCTTTCACCACCATCATCTTCACTACTCGGATGTAGTAGTAGATGGAAATGACACTTGTGATTAAGCCCAGCAGCACCAGCCCATAAGCACCTGCCTGCCAGCCTGCCCAGAAGAGGTACAACTTACCGAAGAAGCCGGCCAAGGGCGGAATGCCACCCAGGGAGAGGAGGCAAATGCTGAGTCCGAGGGTGAGTAGGGGGTCTTTCTGATAAAGACCTGAATACTCGCTGATCTGATCGGTTCCAGTTCTAAGGGAGAACAAAATAACACCTGTAAAGGCACCCAGGTTCATGAATAGATAGACCAGCAAGTAAAAGATCATGCTGGAGTAACCGGCATCGGTACCAATGACTAAGCCAATCATGACAAACCCCGCCTGACCAATGGAGGAGTAGGCCAGCAGACGCTTCATGCTGGTCTGTGCCAGGGCAACGACGTTACCCAAGATCATGCTGAGGATGGCCAGAGCGGTGAGAACAAAATGCCATTGCTCCGTCAGGTAGGGGAAGGCGGTGACCAGAAGGCGGGTGGCAAGGGCAAATCCGGCGGCTTTGGAGCCAACAGAGAGGAATGCCACCACTGGGGTGGGAGAACCTTCGTACACGTCTGGAGTCCACTGGTGGAAGGGGACGGCGGCAATTTTGAACGCGATCCCGGCGATCGCAAACACCAGCGCAATTACCACCGCAATAGACTGTCCTAGCCCTGCGGTAGTAATACTGGATGCAATGTCATTCAGGTTGGTCTGTCCCCCCGATAGACCGTACAGCAAGGACAGGCCATACAGAAAAATGGCAGAACTGGATGCTCCAATGAGCAGGTACTTCAGCGCCGCCTCATTGGAACGAGGATCACGCTTGGTATAGCCCGTCAGCAGATAGGAAGAAATACTTAGGGTTTCCAGGGAGACAAAGATCATCACCAACTCATCTGCTCCTGAAAGGAACATGCCCCCAAGGGTCGCGGTCAGGAGAATGGTGAGATACTCTGCCAGCGAAGTTGCCGACTGCTCAACGTAGCGAATCGACATCAGAATTGTCACAGCAGCCGAAAGAGCAATGATCCCGCGGAATACAATGCTCAGGTTATCGCCATTGAAACTGCCCAGAAACGAGATGGGGTTAGGCTTGTCCCACAGAAAGTAGAGGGAACCCACTGCTGCAAGCAGTCCAGCGATGGAGACGTAGGGCGTCCACTTTGAAGAAGCAGCCCGTCCTACAATCAAGTCACCCACCACCACCAGCAGTAGTGTGGCCGTGACGATGAGTTCTGGCAAGATGACTTCGGTATTGAGCTGAGCAGCAAGACTGGCGAAATCCATGGAGGTAATGTCTGATTGGACAATGATAACAATAGGAATGATCGGGTTTCGTGGAAACCGGGGAAGACGAGAAGTCAGAAATCCATTACAGTGGATTCTACCTTGCAATCTACCTTAACACTGGATTCGTTTGCGATCGAATCCCTATAGTAAGTATTGAGCGATTCCGGGGAAAGCCCTGATAGCTTTGCTTGAAGAGATTTTCAGGAACTTGATGCAAATCACACCTGCCTGCTTCTGATACTTCTAGTTTTGAATTTATTCTCCTGCAAACTTTTGCAAACCCCTGGTAGTCGATCCAATATTGGCTATAAGAAAGATTAGGGGACTGTAACCGCTTCCTTTTCAAAGTCAACGTTCCATGCCAAAGCTTGTCATCGTCGAATCACCTACCAAAGCCCGTACGATCCGTAACTATCTGCCCGCAGACTACCGGGTAGAGGCTTCGATGGGGCATGTGCGCGACCTACCACAGTCCGCCAGTGAAATTCCTGCGAGCGTCAAAGGAGAAAAGTGGGCCCAGTTGGGGGTCAACATCGAAGACGATTTTGAACCTTTGTACGTCGTTCCACAGGATAAAAAGAAGGTTGTCAAGGAACTGAAGGACGCCCTCAAATCTGCTGACGAGCTCATTCTGGCAACGGACGAAGACCGCGAAGGGGAAAGCATTAGCTGGCATCTGCTGCAACTGCTCCAGCCAAAGGTGCCAACGAAGCGCATGGTTTTCCATGAGATCACAGAAGATGCCATTCGTGAGGCAATTCAAAACTGCCGGGCGGTGGACGAACGGCTGGTGCGGGCTCAGGAAACTCGCCGCATTCTGGACCGCCTGGTCGGCTATACCCTGTCTCCACTCCTGTGGAAGAAAATTGCCTATGGGCTGTCTGCTGGGCGGGTGCAGTCCGTTGCTGTGCGTCTGCTAGTAAATCGGGAACGGCAGCGGCGTGCATTTCGGCAGGGCAGCTATTGGGATTTGAAGGCAATCCTGGAAGCCAGGAACCAGGAAAGTGGAAATCAGAAACCCACCACTGCCCAAACTTTTGAAGCGAAGTTAGTCACCCTGGGTGGCACCAGGGTCGCAACGGGGAGCGATTTTGATGAGGCAACGGGACAAATTGCGCAGGGACGAAATGTTGTTCTGTTGAATGAGGCGGATGCCAGAGCACTGGCAGAGCGAGTTCGCGATCGCACCTGGACGGTTACTAGTCTGGAAGAACGTCCTGTTACCCGGAAGCCGTCTCCCCCCTTTACGACCTCCACCCTTCAGCAAGAGGCAAACCGGAAACTGGGACTTTCCGCCCGTGAAACCATGCGAGTTGCCCAGAGCCTCTATGAGCAGGGCTACATCACCTACATGAGAACGGACTCAGTCCACCTGTCACAACAGGCGATTTCAGCGGCTCGTTCCTGCGTACAGGAGATGTACGGCAGCGACTACCTCAGCCCTGAACCGCGCCAGTACACTACCAGGAGTAAGGGCGCTCAGGAAGCCCACGAAGCCATCCGCCCGGCTGGAAACACCTTCCGCACCCCCCAGCAAACCGGGTTGAAAGACCGGGAATTTCGCCTCTATGACCTGATCTGGAAGCGCACTGTCGCCACTCAGATGGCAGAAGCCCGTCAAACTCACATAACCGTACAGATTCAGGTAGAA
The DNA here is from genome assembly GCA_023511615.1 of Leptolyngbyaceae cyanobacterium HOT.MB2.61. Lineage (GTDB taxonomy): Bacteria > Cyanobacteriota > Cyanobacteriia > Leptolyngbyales > Leptolyngbyaceae > Leptothermofonsia. The sequence goes on along the minus strand of JAIMBL010000189.1, from coordinate 6,333 downwards.
GATGCCGGGTTTCGTGCCACTGGTAAGCGGATCGATTTCCCTGGCTTTTTCCGTGCTTATGTAGAGGGATCAGATGATCCCAATGCAGCTATTGAAGATCAGGAAGTGATCCTGCCGCCTCTCCGGGAAGGTGATACGCCAAACTGTGTTGAATTAGAGGCGATCGGACACGAAACGCAGCCTCCTGCCCGTTACACCGAAGCTTCCCTGGTTAAAACCCTGGAAAGTGAAGGGATTGGGCGTCCGAGTACCTATGCCAGCATTATTGGCACCATTATTGATCGCGGCTATGCTCAAATGTCTGGTAATGCGCTCGTACCAACCTTTACTGCCTTTGCCGTTACCTCCCTGCTGGAAAAATACTTTCCTGACCTAGTAGACACCAGTTTCACGGCCCGAATGGAGCAAACCCTGGATGACATTTCCACCGGGGAAGTCCAGTGGTTACCCTACCTGAAAGAGTTTTACCTGGGCGAGACAGGGCTGGAAACCCAAGTGAAAGAGCAGGAAAGTCAGATTGATCCCAACGAGGCGCGTTCCGTTGAGCTAGAAAACCTGGATGCTAAAGTGCGGATCGGTCGCTTCGGAGCTTACCTGGAAGTTGAAAATGGGGATGGCCTGGTGAAAGCTTCCATTCCTAAAGACCTCACCCCCTCCGACCTCGACCCGGAACAGGTGGAAACCCTGCTGCGGCAAAAAACCGAAGGTCCCGACAAAGTGGGTTTTCATCCTGAAACGGGAGAACCCATCTACCTTCTGATTGGAGCCTATGGCCCCTACGTCCAGTTAGGCGACGCGACAGAGGACAACCCAAAGCCAAAACGGGCTTCTCTCCCGAAAGGGGTGACGCCTGAACAGGTGACGCTGGAGATGGCGGTGGGTCTACTCGCTCTTCCCCGTACTCTGGGTGTCCATCCTGAAACTGGCGGCAGGATTCAGGCAAGCCTGGGTCGGTTTGGTCCTTATGTAGTGCATGACCAGGGCAAGAACGGCAAAGATTATCGTTCTCTTAAAGCGGGTGATGATGTACTCACCATTGACCTGGAACGCGCTCTGGAGTTGCTTTCAGAACCTAAAGCCAGTCGGGGCAAACGGGGAGCTACGGCCAAGCCACTGAGAGAACTGGGTGCTCACCCTGAAGACGGTGAACCAGTTAATATTTACGATGGCCCCTATGGTCCTTACATCAAGCACGGTAAGGTCAATGCTTCCCTGCCAGAGGGGCAAACTGTAGAAGCCATCACAATGGAAACGGCCCTGGAAGCGCTGGCGGCCAAAGCCAGTGTGAAGAAGTCAGGCAAATCCAGCAAGTCCAGTGTTGCCAAATCTGCCAGTTCTAGTAAGAGCAGCACAACCAAGAAGGCCACCATCAGGAAAACCACCAGTTCAAAGAAGTCAACAACTACAAAAACCGCAACCACTGGCAGTAAGAAAAAGAAGGCTTGAAAGTCCTTCCATTGGGGAGAGGATAAGGAATGGGCATGATTGAAAAGCAGGATGAATTGAAACGAAGTTTCAAGTATCTAGCACCTTTTTCATCCCCAGATTCAGCAACGCCAAGGGATGATGGTGGACTGATGGCATGAGGAGCGTTACTTTCTGCTCCCCATCATCTGGCTTGTTCCTTGCTTGAGCAGTTACGTTTTATTTTTCGGCTTCAATCTGGCGAACAACCGTCAGGGCAGAGTAGCTAACCCCTGCCGTGCCTTCGCCAGGATGGGTTGAATCACCCACTAACCAGAGGTTTTGAATCGGAGTGCGATTGGCAAAGCCGAAGGGACCAAAGGTAGAAAGGCGCTGACCAATGCCACCGACAATACCGCGATCGCGTCCTGTAAAACGGGCAAAAGACCGGGGAGTCGCCGCTTCAGCATGCAAAATCGTCTGCTCGTTCAGGTCAAAGAATTGGCTGAGACGGGCGATCGCCTGGTCAGTGTAGGATTGCTTGAGAAGGTGATAGGAGTTTTGAGTTTTGAGTTTTGAGTTTTGAGTTAACTCCTGACCCCTGACCCCTGACCCCTGACTCCCTACTTCATTTTTTTCTTCTTTCTTCCTTCTTCTTTCTTCTTCCCTCTCCCCAGCCCCCAGCCCCCAGCCTCTGGCTCCTACCTCCTCTCCCATCCACCAGATTCCAACATCGGTAAACGACGAGGCGATAATGGTGGCTTTTCCTTCCGGGGCGCGACCATCACCCGGTTGGCTGACGGAGACAAAGAGGGAGTTGTTTTCGGCAATGGAACCGTCGTAGTCGTAAAGGAACTGAAGGTGAGGGGGACAGTTGGCTGGCAGGGCCGACTGATCAACCCCCAAGTAAATGACAAAGGCACCGGATGCGGGGGGAAGCTTTTCGACCCGTTGTCGATACCCCTGGGGCACTTTGTCACCCAGAAGTTGCACCAGGTTTTGAACGGTCACATTGGCGATGACGTGATCCGCAGGTTCAATCCAGGTTTCACCCGTTTTTTGATTGCGGATTCTCGCGCCAGTTACCCTGCCGGATTCAACGCATATCTGTTCAACTGTGTGACGCATCCGAAGCTGACCGCCATCCCGTTCCAGGGCTGCAATGAGGCGATCGCTCAATGCCTGCATACTGCCATGAAGATGGTACAGTCCCTGCGGTTTCTGGGAAACGCTGAGAGCCGTTGCCGCGTAGAGTAGAGCTGTTTCCTCCGCATCCACCTGGGAATACAACTTCAACTGCATATCCAGAAAGGTTTTCAGCCGCTGGTTATCCGCTAACCCATAACCTCGTAGAGCATCTCCCACCGTTGAAAGCGTATGAGGTAACGTCACCAATGTGTCGGGACGAACAGCCTGGAGCAGTTGCCCCAAATCCCAAAGATTGCGAGGAGGAAGTACCGGATCACGAGACTGAAATGCCCAACTGGCCTGAAACAGATCCGCTAACAACCGCCAGAACGGTTCAGAACCAGGAAACTGCTGCTGTCGCTCTGCCTTCCATTTCTCCGGGTCACGCCAGACGTTGATTGGCGAACTTTCTCCTGGTAAGTAGACCGCACAGGCGGGGTCACAGGGCGTGGCCTCCGGTAAATCAATTGCCAGTTCTGAAAAGATGCGGTGGTGGATTCCACCCGGTTCCAACCCTGCAACCTGGGTCGCGCCAACATCAAAAGTAAATCCCTTGCGCTGAAATGTGGATGCACATCCTCCAGGCACAATTGCCTGATCCAGTACGAGCACAGAGTAGCCCCGGTGAGCCAGTAATGCCCCTGCCGTTAGCCCACCGATTCCTGCCCCAACAACAACAACCCGTTGGGGAATCTGTCGAGTATAGCCGCGACTTCTAAACATAACTTTATATTTGTTAATATTTTCATCATACTGCATAAAAAAAAGACGCGGGCTAGCGCGTCCTTAAGACAAGCAATCAGATAAAGAGCTTTTCGTGTTAGTTGATGGCAGCAGCCTGACGAGCTGCGGCAGCTTCATCGGGATGAATGCCTAACCGGGTAAGATTGATCCGCCCACGACTATCAATTTCGCGAACTTTGACAATCACCTCATCCCCTACAGAGACTTCATCTTCGACTTTGCCAACCCGGTAGTCGGCCAATTGGGAAATGTGAATCATTCCTTCCTTGCCAGGAAGGAACTCTACAAAGGCACCGATGGGAATAATGCGAGTAACCCGCCCGGCGTAGACATCGCCCGCATTGAGCTTGCGAGTCATGCCCTGAATGATGGCACGGGCACGTTTTGCACTTTCACCGTCTATCGAGGAGATGGTGACGGTGCCATCGTCTTCGATATCGATCTTGGCTCCCGTCTCTTCGGTGATGCCCTTGATTGTCTTACCACCCGGACCGATGATCATCCCGATCATTTCTGGATCGATCTTGATGGTTAGCAGGCGCGGTGCGTAGGGCGACATTTCCGAACGTGGCTTGCTAATCGTTTCCAGCATCTTGGACAGGATATGCAGGCGAGCCGGTTTTGCCTGATTGATGGCCTGGGCAATGATCTCGATTGGCAGGCCATTGATTTTCATATCCAGTTGCAGGGCGGTAATGCCAGTGTCGGTGCCTGCAACTTTGAAGTCCATATCACCCAGGAAGTCTTCGATACCCTGAATATCTGTGAGAACGCGAACTTCATCACCTTCCTTGATCAGCCCCATCGCGGCCCCACTGACGGGTTTAGTAATGGGCACTCCAGCATCCATGAGGGCGAGGGTTGACCCGGAAACGGAACCCATTGAGGTCGAACCATTGGAAGACAGTACTTCCGAAACGACTCGAATCACGTAGGGAAAATCTTCCTTCCTGGGCAGAACTGGTACCAGGGCACGCTCTGCTAAAGCACCGTGACCGATTTCGCGGCGACCGGGCGATCGCATCGGCTTTGTCTCACCCACCGAATAGGGCGGCATATTGTAGTGGTGCAGGTAGCGTTTTTCTTCGTCGGGGTGCAGGTCATCAAGTTCCTGCGCTTCCCCTGGGGTGCCAAGGGTGACGGCAGAGAGGACCTGGGTTTGCCCCCGATTAAACAGTCCGCTGCCATGCACCCGTCTGGGCAGTACACCCACCCGGCAGGAAATGGGACGAACCTCATCCAGTTTACGACCATCAACCCGCACATTGTCTTCTATCACCTGACGACGCATCAGTTTCTTGGTAACGTCCTTGAAGACATTGTCGAGGGCTTTTTCATTGGCAGAGGCCGCCACCTTGACGGGGTCTTCTTCGGGAAGTTGGGCAATTTCAGTCGCAATTGACTCCTTCACCTGATCAAGCGCTGCATCCCGCACATTCTTGTCTTTTTCAAACCGTCCCAGGATTTCCTTCACCGGGCCTGTTGCCCGTTCTCGAATGAAGTTTTCCAGGGTCGTATCAACCACAGGCGGTTCTTCCATCACCTGTTCGATGCCCAGTTCCTTCATCAGTTCACGCTGGGCCTGGATCAGATCGCGAACGGCTTCATAGCCAAAGTCGATCGCCTCAATCATATCCTGTTCCGGCAACTGATTGGCTCCAGCCTCTACCATGATGATGCCTTCAGGAGAACCGGCCACCACCAGATCCAGATCCCCCTCTTCCACTTCCTTGTAGGTTGGGTTAATGATGAAATCATCCCCAACCAGCCCAACACGAACCGCGGCCATGGGGCCATTGAAGGGAATCTTTGCTAACAGAACGGCGATGGAAGCGCCCGTCACCGCCAGAACATCGGGTGGAACCCGCTCATCCATTGAAACCGTGGTTGCAACGACCTGAATGTCATCCCGCAGCCAACTAGGAAAAAGAGGGCGCAAGGGGCGGTCAATGAGGCGACTAATCAGCGTCGCTTTTTCGGGGGGGCGGCCCTCCCGGCGCAGAAAGCCCCCTGGAATTCTTCCAGCCGCGTACATCCGCTCTTCGTAGTCCACCAGGAGCGGAAGAAAATCAATGCCTTCCCTGGCTGTTGCGCGAGTAGCCGCCACCAAAACAGCTGTATCTTCTGACTGAATCAATACCGCACCGCCAGCCTGTGGCGCAAACAAACCAACCTTCAGTCGAATATCCCTTCCATCGAAGGATATCGACTTCTCGAACTCTTCCATGTAACCTGTTATCCTTTTCTGTCTCTCTTTTTGTTTCCTGTCGCAATCCTAACACCGATAACCGGATACGGCTTTTTTGTCACGGTGATTGCAGAAATGAGGGAAACAAATATTAGGGATAAAAGGCGAAGGGCAAAGGGAGAAAGGCGTTAAGGGGTGGAGAAGTTTTGAGTTTTGAGAAGGCAAAAGGGAAAAGGCGAGGGGTGAAAGGGAGGAGCTAAAAGCTAAGAGGTAATCGATGAGTGCTGCTATCCAAAGAGGTTTGATTCTGGTTCCCGTGCTGCTCTTTGGGAGCGAGCAATCACCCAAGTTCTGGGTTGAAAGTTGTACAATAGCATTGCTGGTGCAGTCACAGTTCCTGTGGCTGCCAAAGCTTGAGGAGAGCACTCTCAGGCGGTGTCTTTTTTTACACCTGGTAAATTTTGTTTTATATCTCAATGAATTTTGTAATGAAATGTTTAGAGAATTTGCAAGTTGAAGCCGCTTTATTCATTAGCCAGTAGGGACGCTCTATGGAACGTTCTCGCTGGCTGACGGACAAAACAACATTTCTAAAATGCTGTCCCACACCTGGTCTTCTGTTTTCTAACCCGGTTTTCGAGTGAATGGTGATTAATGGTAATTACAGATCTGGCCTGATTGAACTTTTCTCAAAATCAAATGGTTGGGATTCTTTCTTTAAGGAGCAATATCTCTCCACTAAGTAGGTAGACATCATTAATTGGAAGAAAGGGGAGTGGGGGCGTTGCCCCCAGGCAGGGGGTTTCACC
>JAIMBL010000019.1 GCA_023511615.1 Leptolyngbyaceae cyanobacterium HOT.MB2.61 | reverse complement strand
CCCCCCCCCGGCCGCCCCCGCCGCCCAGCTCTAAATAGGGCGATCGCGTGTCTTCAAATGGCGTGACTAACGCGGCCACTTTTCCTGACTCTAAACATTCAATGATCTGGTTGATAAGTGCCAGGGCAGGTTCACCCTGCCAGCGTTCTAGCCAGACCTGCATGACCCCACCGCAAATTCCCTGTGTTTCCCGTTGGGGCGATCCAGACAGATCAATTTCTGCTAACTGTTTCTTTCCAGTTGTCAACACCTGATGGGCCTGATCAATTACCCTTGCTTCTCCTGCACCACCACCAATGGTGCCAATAATGGTTCCATCAGAGCACACCACCATTTTGGCACCCACCTCCCTGGGAACCGATCCTTTGGTATAAACAACCGTTGCCAGAACAATCGGTCCCTGTTGCAGGGCAAGAGCTATTTGTCGGTAAAACTCAAGCATATTGTTACCTTGTCCAATCACCTCCATGCACAACTCGTAGATTCCGCTGCGGTAAGCGATCGCCGTACCAGATACTTGCACCAGTTCATCATCTAATGAATAGATGATTCTGTAGTCTCCGATTCGATGTCGAACCAGCAAACCGCATTCGCAAAAACGAGACTCATTGCTCAGCATTCAGTTCTCATTGCTATTCAGCACTTTGCTAAACCTTTTACAAAGTCTCTGGGTCAATTCCACGCTCCCGCAGTTTCATCAGTAAGAGTTCCTTCTGCTGTCGCTCATCTTCTGCTTGCCGTTGAGCCTGTTCTACATGCTGCTGAGCCTGTTCTACTGCTTCCTGGGGAGTAGGAACCAGTTCACCCTCGGCTGTGATGTAACGCAACTGCCCGGCATAAATTCCTAGATAGAGTCCCAATTGTTGGCTCCACAACCATCCTTGTGAATCAGGTTGCAGGGGTTGATATTGTCCATTAACAAGTGAAAAGCCCGCGAACTCCAAGGTTTCTGGGTGGAACCAAAAATATTCGGGAGTGCGGAAGATATCCTGATAGAGTTGTTTCTTTAGACTCCGATCCATCGTTGCCGTACTATCAGACAAAATCTCCACAATTACATTGGGATATTTGCCACCTTCTGCCCACAGCACCCAACTCTTGCGAGGTTTACGTTCGGTTCCCAGGACGACGAAAAAATCGGGTCCTCGAAAGTCACGGGATTTGATTTGATCAGGACTGAAGTAAATGGTGAGGTTGCCAGTGGCATAGAAGTCATTTCTATCACGCCAGATGTACTCTAGGCATTGAATCAGCAGCACAATTTGTCGCAGATGCAGGTCGCTTTCCAAAGGCGGTTCGTCGCTCTCTAAATCACTGGGTGGAAGGGGAAGGTCCTCCCACGGTTCCTCTTGAAGGTTGAGGTCTTTGGCAAGGGACATAGGCCAGTGGGATAGTTGGTGATTCCAGTTTAGTTGAAAGCCAGGGGTTTTGCGATGCTCAGGATTTTAGTCTGCTTTGGGAAGGAGTCCACTTCAAACTTCAACCTCTGGATCTTGCTGAAGATTTGTCACCACCTCAACAGCACGTTGTCGAAATTATGTGCCCATTGCCCGTATCAATCCATCACACCCGAATTAGACTATGCCAGATCAGCAGATATACACGGATGGTAGCAATCAAACCGTTATCACCTTCGCTCAAGATGGGATTACAAATTTCGATCCCCCCCTTTATCGTTCAAGCCCTTCGCCTACCGGAGCAACGAATTGAGCCGGAATTATGTAAGGAGACCATACCAAAGCCATTTTTGGGGTGCTGATGGCATCAAAGGCAAACACACTCCTTGGCGGGCCATTTGTTTTGCTGCAAGAGGATAAGCGGTTTTTCGCGGGGATGAACAATGCGACCAATTTATCCTGGTGGGCTTTTAACCAATCCCCAATGGTTCTCCTGAGAGTTTGGTGATAAGCGATGCTGATCACTAAAACAAAATCAATATTCCAGGGATTTTGTTTTTAGATGAAAGAGTAGCTTGCTACTCTTTCACCGGCAAGCCGGAAGAACCTCCCCAATGCTCATTCATGGTGGTGCCCCCTACCAGCTTGATGCACGATATTTCTTCCAGTGGTTAGAGTTACATTTCTAAATAGTGCTAGTACCTTTAGCAATTGGAGAGCTATGGCATATTTATGCAAATTCAAACACCAGCTTGGGTTAAACACGCTGTTTTCTACCAGATTTTTCCCGATCGCTTCGCCCGCAGTCATCATCCCCACAAGAAACTGTTGAAGAATGCAACCTGGGAAGAATGGAATGCGATGCCCACACTCCAGGGCTACAAGGGCGGCGATCTGTGGGGTGTCATCGACAAACTGGATTACTTGCAGGATTTGGGTATCAATGCCATTTACTTCACCCCCATTTTTCAATCCGCCAGCAATCACCGCTATCACACCCACGACTACTATCAGGTAGACCCGATGCTGGGCGGCAACTCCGCCTTCAAAGAGTTGCTGGATGAAGCGCACCGACGCCATATCAGGGTGGTTCTCGATGGAGTATTGAACCATTCCAGCCGGGGCTTTTTCTTCTTTCATGATGTGCTGGAAAATGGTCCCCACTCTCCCTGGGTGGACTGGTTCAAAATTCATGATTGGCCTCTGTCCCCTTACAACGGGGAGTATCCTGCCAACTACGAGGGCTGGGCTGGAAACCGGGCATTACCTGTTTTCAACCACGACAATCCAGAGGTGCGGGAATACCTCATGGAAATTGCCGAACACTGGATTCAGTTCGGCATCGATGGTTGGCGGTTAGATGTGCCGTTCGAGGTTAAAGCTCCCGGTTTCTGGCAGGAGTTTCGCAATCGCGTCAAGGCCATTAATCGTGAAGCCTACATTGTGGGCGAAGTCTGGGGTGACTCACGGGAATGGCTGGATGGTACTCAGTTTGATGGGGTGATGAATTATTTGTTTGCCGCACCAACAATCGCATTCACAGCGGGCGATCGCGTCGTCATGGAACAGGTTCAAGATCGCTCCTACCAACCCTATCCTCCATTGTTTGCAAAAGAGTATGCTGAAAAAATTCAGGAACTTTTGAACCTGTATCCGTGGGAGATTCAGCTAACCCAGTTGAATTTGCTGGCAAGCCACGACACCGCACGACTGATTACCATTGCAGCGGGTGACAGAGCCAGCGTAGAACTCGCAACGCTGCTGCTACTCACATTTCCCGGTGCTCCCAGTATTTATTACGGCGATGAAGTTGGTTTACCGGGAGCTTTAGATCCCGATTCTCGTCGTGGATTTCCCCTGGAGTCGGATTGGGATCTAGAAATTTTTGACTATCACCGCAAACTAATCTCTCTGCGCCATGCTTATCCTGCTCTGCGGACGGGAGATTACCGGGTTATCTTCGCTGAAGCCATGATGTATGTGTTTGCCCGTGTTTTAGGAGATGAAGAACTGCTGGTTGCGGTAAATGTTGGTACCGCTCCAGCTAAAGCAAGCATGATTCCAACAGAAGCGGGATTGAATTCTCGATTTAACCAGCAGCTATTTGGCTCGGCTGAATTTGAATGGAGTCAGGATACGGAAGTTGCCAGTTTGCAAATCACTCTACCACCTCGGAGTGGTTGCATCCTGCGGCATTTTTCTTGTAAGTAATATGGAACCCGAATAGTAAAGTAGCACTAATTTTAGCTTTCCTTTCACCAGTGAAAAAGGGGTGCAGACGGCTGACCTCTGGCATCGCTGAAAGGGTGACCCATCGTCTGGCCAGGGTTTCCTCCAACTCAGCTAAGGACTCAAACTTGCGATTGACGAGAGGTTCATCACTTAATGACCACAGGCGTTCTGCCGGCTGGAGTTCAGGAGAATCAGGCGGCAAGAACTCAACGTGGAGACCCTCTGGGATTGGGACGTTGTCCTCGCGTTGACCAATGATGGGTTTGAGTCCCAAGCGATATTCATCAAACGCCCAGACTTCGATGTCTGCCCCTGGATATTGCCGACTCAATTGTTCAACTCGCTGGGGCAAGTTTTTTAAGGCTGCTTGAGCCACTTCGTCTGCCTGGGCATGACGGGGGCGAGGGCGTTGCCCATTGCCGTTGAGCCGCTTCAAATTATCCTATCCGCACTGCCTGATCGTAAGTAGCCAGGTGAAGAGGACTCAATCTAAGGGCTCTTTGATGTGAGTCCTTGTTTCTTGAACGGAACCCTTGGTCTCAGTCCCTGTAGCTTATATTGGTCGGTAGACACGGTAATTGATGTTGGGAAAGATATTATCGATCGCTTCTACCTTCTCTAACCAGCCAGAATCAACTTTGCCCTGTTTCAGTTCGTCATAGAGCTTGTGAAACCGCATCAGGTGCGATCGCGTCCGCCGGACAGCGTAGGGCACCATTGTTCCTGTTCGCATAATAAACGCCCAGTCCGAAGACTGCGCCAGCAAAAGTTCTCTTGCTGCCTGGTTGAGTGCTCGCCACTCCAACTCATCCGCGGGCTCCTGCTTTGCCAGGTCGATCATTCGTTCTGCCGCCTTATGCAGGTGGGGATAAATCCAGGCATTGGTATCATTCAACCAGTACTCGTGGAACCCTTTGAAGCCCCAGCTTGACTGGGATGGTAGACATACCTGCTGAGTAGGATTTTCTCGCAGATAATCTGCTAAATGGGTCATTGAATAAGTGTGCTGATCGTACCAGGTTTTGCGGAACAGGTAGTCAATAAACCAGGGACCTTCATACCACCAGTGACCAAACAACTCAGCATCATAGGGCGACACAATGATGGGCTTGCGTTGCATGATACCGTACAGGTGCTCAACCTGGCGTTCCCGGTTATACATGAAGTTACCAGCATGTTCGGCTGCCTTTTCCCTGGCCCAGTAGGGGTCGTAGAGTTGCTTGTCACCCAACCCTAACCCTTTCCCAGTGATCTTGTGGTACTTGATGCCCACATTTTTCCGCTGTCCGTTGGGCATAATGTAGGGTCTGATGTATTCGTATTCAGCATCCCAACCCAGATCCCGGTAAAATTCCCGATACTCGTGTGCTCCAGGATAGCCCACTTCTGATGACCAGACCTGTTGAGAGGATTCGTGATCTCGACCGAAGGCAGCCACCCCTGCTGGAGTAAACACCGGGGCATAGCTGCCAAAGCGAGGACGGGGACGGGCATAAAGGATACCGTGGCCATCGGTGAGGAAATAGCGCAGTCCGGCATCTGCCAGCATTCGCTCCAGTCCCTCGTAGTAGGCGCATTCTGGCAACCAGATCCCCTTTGGTGAGCGTCCAAAGGTTTCCTCATAATGCTCAACTGCTACCTTAATCTGGGCCCAGACTGCCTGCGGATACATTTTCATCAAGGGCAGGTAACCGTGGGTGGCTCCGCAAGTGATGATTTCCAGGTTGTTCGACTCAGCAAATAGATTGAAGGCTTTGACCAGGTTGCGATCGTACTTTTCCCAGATATTTCGAACCTGATTAAACTCTTTGGCATAGTGCTCTGCCAGGTAGCGGAGGTGTCCGTTATAGGAATTTCGCTCAATTTCCATCTCCGCCAGTTCTTCTAACTTGGCGAGATGCTCGTCGTAGCGTTCCTGCAGCAGCGGATCCAGAAGCATGGACACCAGAGGGGGGGTCATGCTCATGGTGATTTTGAAGTCGATACCATCCCGTTTCAGCCCTTCAAAAACCTGGAGCAGAGGAATATAAGTTTCTGTGATTGCCTCATACAGCCATTCCTCTTCCAGCACATAGTCGCTTTCGGGATGGCGGACGAAGGGCAGGTGAGCATGCAAAACAAGGGCAAGGTATCCAATACTCATAGGAATTCCACGATAGGGATGGGTCGTTACCAACAAGGGTTGCAAAGCATTGTAAAGCGAAATGGCAACGAAGGGAGTGTCAGATGAGTTACAGTCTCGCTTACAGGTATGAAACGCTCGCTCTTCTTACATCTGGGCTGCAGACTTTATCTTCGTAACCACAGCTTTAGCCGCCAACCCCTTTTTAAGTAACCTCTGAAGAGAACCGGCACTCCATTCATCATGAAAAAAAAGACGCCTCTCAATTTGTTGAGGTATCTATTTTTAATTTTGCGAGTATCTTGAATAGCATCTACCTGATTTATAGGGTTGAAGTTTTGCATTGGGCTATCCCACGATGCTGAGGGATCCCGTTCATTGATTTTTCCGAGTGTTTTTTCGAGCCAATTCATTCTAAGCAATTTGTCCTATGACTCAACCTAATCTCTTGGAAATTGCTAAGCAGGGTAATCCAGAAGCCATTGCAAAGCTGATGAATCTTGCTTTGCAACCCAAAGGAATTATTGCTGAAACCCGGCTCAGCAATAGTTGTCTGGAAGTCATTTTGATTTCAAACCGCCCGCTTAACCCAAAGGCTTTGGTCAATTTTGTACGCCAGGGATTGGCTAATTTGGGAACTCAATCTATCCAAACAGTAAAAGTATATGGACAAAAAGAAGGGGATGGTTCTCCAATTTGGGCAGATGAGTTTCAGGTCTTTGGCTCGGAAAGTACGGTTCGATCGCGTCCTTCTGCTACTAAAAAGGTGACTGTTGCGGCTCCTTCAGTCAATCATTCCAATACTCCTTTAAAGCACAAACCACTTCGTCCAAACGCCCACTTCCGAAATTTAAAGTCTGTTAGAAAACGTCTTCTTTTCCAGGTTCAATCCCATCTGGATCGCTGGCTGGCAGCAGTTGAACAAGCGGCCACCAAAGTTCAGTTACCAACTCATCTGCTTCCCGCCAAAGTCCGTTCGTCTAAATTCCTGATGGCGCTAGCGATCGCAACCCTACCTGCATTTCTACTGGGGGCGATCGCAGCGGTGATTGCTTCCTTTGCCCAAAACGGTTCAACCCAGACGGGTGTGCCCCCCTTCTCAAATCAAACAGGCAGCCCAACTGAATACAGTCAGACTCAGTTGAATGAGATGGCAGAGGTCAGACAGTACCTCGACAAAATGAATAAGGTTCAGCGAGATTTTTATCTCAAAAATGGCCGGTTTGCCTCTAGCCTGGAAGAATTGGAGCGATCGGCGAACGTTCTTTCTCAAAGCCACCACTACACCTACAAACTCTCAACATCTGGTGGAACTCAATCCCGCCTGACTGCTACTCCAAAGGCTGATGGTTTAAAGAGTTTTACGGGGCTGGTTGTCATCACGAAAGAAAATGGCACCAGCGTTGCAGCAACAGTTGTTTGCGAATCGAAGCAACCCGCAAAAACCGCTCCTTTAATAGAGCCATCCAAAGCAAATCCGATCCAGTGCCCGGCAGACTCAGCCAGGGTTTCCTGAGAGTTATCAGTTTAACAGTGCTACCAGGCTTGAAACACTACTGGCCGGGGATTTTACCTTTTCTGCCTGTTGCCTGGCGACCTCTGCCTCTTGTTTTGTGGTTTCTGCCTGTTGCTGAACCATTGACTTGATCTCGCTTAACCCTTCTGTCAGATTCCGGGTGGCTTTCGCTTGCGGTTGAACCAATGGTTTGATCTTGGTCAAGCCTTCTGTTAAGAATCCCACCTGGTCAGTCAATATTTCTAGCTTTTCATCTAACCGCTAAACCCATGCTCCACGGTTCGAGCAAATTGAATCAGGGCTTGCTGGACGCTAGGCTCTGGCTGATTGTTGTGGGAGGACATTCGTTTCTCCTACATGGATTTCACACTGGCGCTTACAGCGGCATCATTGGAGCCATTCTAGTACTCTGTCAAATTGAGTTTGATGGTAGCGAATATCCAGGAGGTGAATGAGGGTTAAACTTTGAGGGTCTGCGACCCGTCAAAATTTTCCTGAAGGAACACTAGAATGGATGGGTAGGATTGGTAACACAATAGATGGGCAGCGTCATTGGCACCTTGATCATCGCCGCGCTGATCGTTGGGCTCTCAGGGTTCAAGCTCGATCGCGAATATCAGCGGGGGGTTATCTTTCGCCTGGGTAGAGCCAGAGGCATTAAGGGACCTGGGCTGTACTGGATTGTGCCCTGGGTTGACCAGAAGGTACAGGTGGATGTGCGAACCCGTACTGTGAACATCGAGCCGCAAGAGACGGTCACTGCCGACAGTGTAACGATTCGGGTCAATGCCGTTCTCTACTATCGAATTCTGGATGCCTCGAAGGCTATCAATCGGGTTGAAAACTACGAAATGGCGGTATACCAGATTGCGCTGACCACCCTCCGCAACGTTGTTGGTCAAAACATTCTAGATGATGTGTTGCAAAACCGGGACAAGATCAACATTAAGGTGCAGGAAATTGTTGACGAGATTACTGAACCCTGGGGCATTGTGATTGAACGGGTGGAAATGAAGGATGTGGAAATTCCGCCGGGAATGCAGCGGGCAATGGCAAAGGAAGCCGAAGCAATTCGAGAAAAGCGGGCTCGCTTGATCAAAGCAACTGCTGAGCAGGAAGCCTCGTTAAAGCTGGCAGAAGCTTCTCAAAATATCAGCCAGAACCCTTCGGCTTTAGAACTTCGCCGCCTGCAAATGTTGACTGAAATCGGTGCAGAAAACAACACGACCACCATTATCATGATGCCGTCTGATTTCATCAATCTGGCCCAGCGCTGGGCAGCCGTCCCACAAACCTTATCAAAACCAGCAGAGGTTAAACCGTTTAATCCAGAGGTTTTTCTGAACACAAAGGAAGTCGAAGAAAGCGATCGCCCTTAGCGCAGCCAATTACTCTACTCCTATCTTTAGAGGTTCTCCCAGCTTGCCGGTGAAAGAGTAGCTTGTTACTCTTTCATCTCAAACAAAATCCCTGAAATATTGATTTTGTTTTAGTGATAAGCAAGGCTTATCACTAAACTCTCAGGAGATCCTCTTTAGACATCCAAACACTTGTGAGATACCCATTGGACATGGGAATACTGAGACTAAGGAGGTATCAATGCTCACCACCTCCAAAGGTTCCTGCTTGTCTATCAGGATTGATTTCAGGCACGCCTGAAATCAACAACACCGAATTTCCAGATGTTTTTGGGGTTTACAATCCTCAAAAACAGGCTTAATCAACCACTACAACGTTAGCACTTCGGGGGGATCGGTCGTGCAAGCGACGAAACAGCAGCAAATTTTAGGTTACTTCATCGAGGAAGCGAAGGAACACCTCGATACGATTGAACAGGGACTATTGAATCTCAAAGCAACGATGGCAGATTCAGAACAATTAAATGAATTGTTCCGGGCAGCCCACTCCGTCAAAGGGGGGGCAGCGATGTTAGGCTTCAACAGTATTCAAAGAGTCAGCCACCATTTGGAAGACTGTTTCAAGCAGCTTAAAGAGCATCCCGTTGAAATTGATCAGCATCTAGAAAACCTGTTTTTGAAAGGGTTCGATACTCTCAAAGAGCTGGTCGAAGAACTCCAGTCTCCCTATGGTTTGAGGGTAGAAGATGCAGAGCAAGCAGTCCAGACGGCAGAACCGCTCTTTGCCGAACTACAAAACTACCTCAATAAGCGTATGAAAGGAGCGGGAACCTCCACCGCTGCTCAACCATCGGCCAAAACCGGGGCCGAACTGGCTGCCTTGCTCAACGGTGCGTTGAAAAAGATGCTGGAGTTGTTCAAGCAGGGAGATACTCCCACTAATCGCCAGCAACTGGCAGCATTTTGTGGCCGTCTTGTTCAGCTCCACCCCCGTCCAGAGTGGCGGGGGCTGGTTCAAACGGCGCAGCGGGCGATCGCCCAATCCAGAACCCCTTATCAAACTCTCGCTCCACTCATTATTAAGGAATTGAAACAGGCTGGTGACTTGCTGATTGCTGGAAGAAGCAGTGAAATTACCCCCAGTAAAGCATTGCAACAAATTGCTGCACCGCCGTCTTCCACCTCTCCACCAACCGCCCCTGCTGCTGCGCCTCCATCTATTGCCAAAATTACCATCCCAGCCGAGCCACGAGCGGCTGCCAGAGCTCTGCTGGATGCTTTCAATAAAGAACAGTTGATTGAACTGGCTGAGTTCATCATGAAAGCCATTCAATAGGTTGCCCCATCCATGACTCTTTCTCTCCTGGCAGGTCAAGACCGCGATCGCGGTCTTTTTTTATGGGCGAGTAAGGTAGTTACCGGCCTGCTGCCGCTACGATTCCAAAGAGTAAAAACAGAGCCCCTCCCAGGGCAGTAATGGCGCGTTCGGAGATGCGTCTGGCAACAAAACAACCGCCCAGAACTGCAATCGCAGCACAAACGGCATGCCCTGCAATCGCCCCAACCGTTACACCCAGGGGATGGTTGCCAGCCGACAGAGCAACGGTCGTAAACTGGGTGCGATCGCCCCACTCTGCCATAAAGGTCAGTCCAAAGGATTGGGCAACAATGCCCCAGCCATCCCTCCAGTGGGCTAGTTTGGGGCTGGCATCGTCAATGGCTTCTTTGGCCTCTTCAACTTCATTGTCAGGGGGAGCAGAAGACATCTGGTTGGCGTTGTAAAGTAGCTTCAGCCCAAATCCAATGAACAGAGCTACTTCAGTCCAGTGAACCAGTTTTGCAGGTAAAAGGGTGGCTACCTGTCCCATCAGAACCGAAAGTACGGTCATGGCCGCCAGCGCGGCAACTGCACCCACGAAAACCAGCCGGCGAGAATGACGCATCGCCAGCAGCGTGGTGATAAAAAACGTCTTGTCGCCCAATTCAGAAACTGTAATTAGCAAAAGCCCGGCAGTAAAGGCTGTCAGCATGTCCTCTCAGCTCCTCAGGATTCTCTTGTTAGCATCTGAGCGAGCTTGATGAGGACAGAGACGACTTCACCAAGCTCACTCAATCATGAACTCAGTGAAGGTCTCGCTTACAGAGGGTTGCTAGTTGTTAGTTGCTGGTTGTTAGAGAGGGGTGGTCATCAGTAACAACGAGCATCTGGCAACTAATCGCCTCATCTGTCGCCTGAACCAGGTTCATCACCAGTATGTTGATTCAGGCAGGCTGGGATTAACCAGCAGCTACTCCCCTTCAAATGTAAGTAATTATTGCAGATTGTAGATACAGGATGCAATCATTGGAGTTACCTAATTTTTGGAAAGCTGCCAGAGGTTTTCTGTTGGTGACAGTTGCAGCAGGGGGCCGTGAGTTTGTTGGAGGGCGATTCTCAATTTGTCAGAGGGGCGGAAGGCGATCGCTGTTTTTCCCTGAATTTGTTCCTGGAAGCCTTTCGTTTTTGCCCAATTTGCAGTCTGGACGGCCACCAGTGGTATGTTTTCGTTCAACAGGTAGCTGAGCGATATCAGGTCTCCGAGGTTGGTGTAGTCGTAGCCAAAATCGCTAATGACGATTGGCGAAGATGCCGCACTGATGCGGCGGGCAGTATCGGCATTGAAGTTGCTTGGAACAATATGCCACCAACCGTCTGAGAGAGCACTGACCGTAAGCGATGCCAGACTACCCGTAACCAGAAGGGCAAAAAATCCTCGTCGCATCCATTGATTCAGTGGATGGTTGCTGGAAGTTCTACGAGATTTACTGACTGCATTTAAACCGGCCCGACTCGTTGCCAGGTTCATCGTCAGAAAGTAGGCAACCGCCAGTTGCACGCCGGGGTAGCAGGAAATCAGATAGCGACTAACTGTGGAACGTCTACTTTCTGTCAGTAAGTCGGGTACTGCCAGTAACAGAAAAGGAACCAGGATTGAAGTGAGAATCAGGAGCCAGACTGAGCGATCGCAACGACGGCAAAGGGCATAGAGAGAAACCCCGATCAGCACCAGAATCGGAATCCGCAGCAGAAAGGTTAAAACAAGCTGGGAGTCAAAATACAGATCGAAAAACAGGGACGTAAAACTGAGGGTCCATAGTTTTGCAAAAAAATCTATCCCCGGAAAACCCTGGCTCCAGCTAGTAACCGACAGAGCCCGTTGGGCGTTTGTGATCATCACCCATAGCCAGGGAGCATAGAGAATCAGTGCCGCGGCGATCGCAACCCCAAATCTCAGTACCCAACCGCGCCTTCTTTCAGCCTGTCCCGAAACACTCCGCCCCGGTCGATTTGCGAACCATTTCAATCCCACATAGACTACTTGACCAATGACCGTCAGACCAAAGAAGGGGTGAGTATACAAACCCAATACGACTGACAGGGCATATAGTCCCCAATCTCTCCACTGCAACTTCGATCGCTGCGTGTTCGCGTCTCGATTCCTGGGCTGGTTCACTCCAGTTCGCAACGCCCGGACCAGAAGCCAGTAGCTACCAATCGTGGTTGCTGTAAGAAGACTGTACTGTCGGGCCGTTTGAGCAAACAAAACATCAAAGGGCGACAGGGCCAGTAGGGTAGTCGCCATCAAAGCTACAGAATGGGAAGCAAAAAGTTCCCAGGCAAGGGCATACATCAAAAGTATTGCCAGCAGGCCAAAAAACACGGCAAGCAGCCGGGAGGCGATGATAGAACTGCCAAACCACTGCATCCAAAACCGGGCAATAGCAAAGTAGAGTGGGGGATGCTGCGGATCTTCCTTCGCCAGAGAGTTAACCGTGTCTGCAAGGGTACTCTCTGGCTTGATTTGCTGATATTTCTGCAATTCGCCAAATGGAATCACCTGGTTGGTAAACAGTTCCTGGCCAATCTCTAACCCTTTGTAACCTGCGGCCCGCATGGATGTGTAAACCTCATCATGCCAGTAAGCCTTGTGCTTCAAGTTGACAAAGCGAAACACAACACCCGTCAGCAGCAAAAAAATCAAAACGGTTCGAAACCAGGCAGAAAAACCCACTTGACTCAACTTCCCCACTTTCTAGAGGCACAAGCACAACCTGTCAGTTTAGGAGATTAATCTCATTTCTTTCTATGTCTCAGGGAAGATGTCTAACTGGCAACTATAGCTTTAAGCAGGTGCGTTAGGACATTCGAATTAGAGAAGGAGTGGGGACTTCGCCCCCAGCCCTTGGGACAGGTTCCTATCGATCCGCGGGTAGTGCCCAAATTGTAATGATTTTTGAGTCGTTAATGATGGCGGCTGGCGCTGCTCATCATTACCTTGTTAGGTCTATCCGATCCGCGCATTTGCTCTGGTGGCGATACGGAGCGCCTCTCACGCTGACCAGCCCTGACTGTGCCCCAGCTTTAGTATTTCAGCACATCGCTGCTGCGCTACACGCTACATTTTGTCCAGTTTCAATATTTCATTGAACGTTAAGCATGGGCTAAATTTCATAAAGATTCTTCATCGCTGATGCCTGAAGCAGATCGTATAAATAAATTAGCTCTATATGAATGTTACTGCTTTAAGAACCCTGAAATCACGCTCAGGCTCAAAGCTCAAATCAGTCCAGCCAGGTTGAAAGCCAGCAAACAGCATTGCAGTCAGTTAAACCTGACTTTAGCTTTCAACTCAAACTCTCAAGTTTTCAACTCAAACTCTAATCCAGGGCTTAAGTAGTGCCATTCAGCTCTACACCTTAGAAGGCCCTAGGAGAGGAACCATGCTTCACCATCGCGGCGCATTAGAGACGTGGGTAACAAGCTCGGCTGAAGTTACCCCAATCATGCATGAGGAAGCTCTGCTGGTAGACCCTGATCTAGCAGAAGATACTAAACCCGTTTCAAATACTTTAGCGATCGCAATTGGAGTGGCCGCTAGCCTCCTGTTCTTAGGTCTAGCCACCTTAGTTTGGGGCACCGCCGAGGTATCGAGAGGGAGTGCCATGCTCAATCAAAATTTAGTACCCGTACATCACGGTAGTTGGGAGAGACTAAAGTAAGTCGAATGTCACTGACTCAAGAACCTTGAGATACATCTCAGGCTCAAAACGCTAGACCTGATAAAGAACCTTCTTCTCCAACCAGGCCTTACGAGCAAAGGGGCAGATTGGTAAGCCACTTCAAGCACCCAATCTTCTCCACCAGAGCAAAAGTTGCTAGCCATTATGCATAGGCTCAGGATTTGCGCCCACTTTTTTGAGAAAGTGAGGGGTGAGGAGTGAGAAGTGAGTTCAGATATCAGGTGGTAGGTGGCTTGTGGTGCTGGTGCCAGTGGTGGGCAATATCAATCCGACGACAAAGCCATATATGACTATGGTTCTGCACATAATCCAGAAATCTGGCTAAAGCGGCTGCCCGTCCTGGCCTGCCCACCAGACGGCAATGTAGGCCAATGCTCATCATCTTGGGAGCCGTCTCCCCTTCTGCATAAAGAACATCAAAAGCATCCCGCAGGTAGGCAAAGAATTGATCGCCTGAATTAAAGCCCTGGGGAGTGGCAAACCGCATGTCATTGTTGTCGAGGGTGTAGGGAATAACCAGATGGGGCTTGCCGTAGTCGAATATCCAGTAAGGCAGGTCATCGGCGTAGCTGTCAGCATCGTAAAGAAATCCCCCTTCTTCCACGACAAGTTTGCGCGTGTGGGGACTGGTGCGCCCGGTGTACCAGCCCAGAGGACGACTGCCGGTGACTTGAGTGTGAATGGCGATCGCCTTCTGCAAATGCTCTCGCTCCTCCGCCTCACCAAAATACTTGTAATCAATCCAGCGATAGCCATGACTGGCAATTTCCCAATCGGCCTCATTCATGGCAGCAACTGCCTCCGGGTTTCGTTCCAATGCCATCGCCACACCGTACACAGTCACCGGAATTCCCCGTTCCGTAAACATCCGATGCAACCGCCAGAAACCCGCCCGGCTACCGTATTCGTAGCACGACTCCATATTCATATGCCGGATGCCATAAAAAGGAACCGCCCCCACAATTTCCGATAGGAACACCTCGGAGGACTGATCTCCATGCAGAACGCAGTTCTCGCCCCCTTCTTCATAGTTGATCACAAACTGTACCGCCACACGAGCCTGATTGGGCCATTGTGGGTTGGGTGTCGTTCGCCCGTAGCCAATCAGGTCGCGAGGGTAGCGTTCTGTCATAGTGGAAGCCTCGTTGAATTCACGATTCTGGTTTTACCGAATATCTGGTTTTACCGAAATATATAGCTATAGCCAACAGGCTTAGAACCGGGTGCAGGGGGGAACCCCTGACCAGGCGCCTTGCCCCACACCCTCTTAAACCCAGTCTCCTAAAAAATCTGGCGGGCAGCCATAACTTAGCAAATTCACGATCGCCAGCCGACACAGACAGACAATGTCATGAATCCAAGACAAAAATTGCCGGAAATTCAGGAATTTGTAAAAATAAACACAGAAATAAAAAACTCTTTTCTCTTTATTCTCCCGACCTGAATAGCTTTTCTAAGAGCCTGGTGATAAGCGTTGCTGATCACCAAAGCAAAATCAATATTCCAGGGATTTTATTTTAGATGAAAGAGCAGATTGCATGACTCTTTCAGCAACAAGCCGGGAGAAACGCCTGAATTAACCAGGCGAGTAGGGCAAGGGGAAGAAATTTAGTTTGCATGGCGCTTCTATCAGACAAGAACTGCGCCTGTTTCTTCATGGAATTTTAAGGAGTGATATATGAAAACTCAGTGGCAAACCTATCAAGAATTAGAGCTGATTCCCAATTCTATTCAAGCTCCCCAGGTAAGTAAAATGGCTCTGTTAAGCTGGCTTGACAATTTCTGGAGAGCACTGTTGGGAAACCAGATTGAAAATTACACCCACGAAGAACAGGTTAACCATCTAACGCATTGCCTGGAACTGGAGTACACCCAAACGACAGCGAATCCAGGTTTCTGGCGTAGGTTCTGGAATGTTTTGAACCAACCCCTCGATGTTAGGGCATGGCCTTCTACTAAATCAGAACCTCAAATTAAAAAAATTTCCGATCAGGAAGGACACACCTGGTGGCAGGCCTATGATCCCATTACTAGACAAACCACCTATCTGGAGTCCGAAGAAGAAGTTTTGATCTGGCTGGAAGAACGGCTGCATTTTTGAACGAATCAAGTGGTAAGTAGCTGGGTGCAATTAAATTAAAGATGTTTTTGGGGGTGGAGGGGGTGAAACCCCCTGCCTGGGGGCAACGACCCCACTCCCTTTTCTTCCAATTAGTCTACCTATTTATTAATGCTTTGAAAGGTTTTAGAGTGAACGAACCGAAGGTGAGTTTTTGGCGAGTTGGGTACCATAGCATTACTGTGAAAAATCGCTCAGCATCTAAACCGGATAGTGCCCGGATAGTGCAAGGAAGAGTCTCAAAGAACGATGATTAGTCAGCCTGAACAGCCCTCCAAACCGTTTTTGTCACTCTGCATGATTGTCAAAAATGAGGGTAAAAATCTGGCGCGGTGTCTGGCGAGTGCCCAACCCTATATCGATGAGATTGTGGTGGTTGACACAGGTTCCGAAGATAATACGTTGGCGATCGCAGCCCAATTCGACGCAAAGCTAGATTATTTTGAATGGTGTGATGACTTTGCAGCGGCGCGAAATTATTCTCTAGCCAGGGCTACTGGGGAATGGATTTTGCATCTGGACGCTGACGAAGAACTGATTGTTGAAGACCCAGACTTTCGCCAGCAACTGCTTTCCCAACCAGAGGTACTGGCATTTGCGGTGACGCGAAATGATGTCAACGTACCAGAAGATGCGTTTTTGGGCGGGTTTCACGTCCGGTTGTTTCGCAATCTACCTGGTTTTCAATACGTCAACCGTTATCACGAACAGCTTAAGTACGAGGGCGATCGCGCCGCTGCCCCGCCACTGATCTATAAATACCTCCAGGGGGCGAGAATTCTGCACTATGGCAATAGCGATGAGGAAGCCCTGCGCCAGAAAACCCTTACCCGCGACATTCCTATCCTAGAAGCCATTCGACAGCAAGAAGGATTAAGCTTCTGGCTGTTGGACTGCCTTGCTCGTAACTACCTGCGGACTGACCAGCCTGAGAAAGCTCAGGAGTGTTACACAGAAGCCTTTGATCGCCTGCTTCCCAACTTGATGAGCGGCGAAAAGCCGGAAGGGTTTTACTGGGTACCAACTCTGATGCACTTTATGGCAAGCCAGGCATTGGATAGAAACGATATCGAAACGGCCCGTCTCCTCTGCCAGCGCGGTTTGGAATGGTGCCCCAACCATTTGCCACTGAATTACCTGACGGGATACCTGCTGCTGGAGTTAGGGTTTCCCCTGGGAGCCGTGGCCTATTTTGAAAAATGTCTGAACCTGGCCCAAACCACCAGTTTTTACAGCAGCGAACCATTTGAACGGACTTTGCTCAATGTAGACCCGACCAATGGGCTTGGGTTTGCCCACCTGCAAATGAATCAGCTGGAAGCGGCGATCGCAGCCTTTGAACTGGCACTGTCCTTTGACCCCAATTGTGCGATCGCCCAACGGAATCTAGAAAATTTGAGGCAGGCAAGGAAATAAGCTAGGTGGAGATGCTTCAGAAATATTGGCTAACAGGCTTCTGTTGTTAATACCAATTTAAAGAGCAAAGGTGACGCATGGGCTGTGCCCCACCCCCTTCATCCGTCGCAAATTCCGCTTAAATTGGTGCTAATTTTAACTGTTAAGTTTTCTTTACTAAACCGGCCTTAGTAAGGAGAATCCTTGTTAAGGATTGTTGCACGCTAAAAAATATAAATTCGCTCCACTTAGATTCCCCATCTCATTACAGTTAGAGGAGTTAGAGCATAGCCCTGAATCGCTTGATGTCTGATTCAAGTGGCGGTAGATCGACCATCCGTGAACAACATCCTGATTAGAGGAATCCTATGCAAGACAAACTAACAAGCGTTATTAACAATTGTGATCTGGCCGGTCGTTTTTTAGATCGGGATACTATTGCCCCCCTGAAAGACTTTCTAGAAACGGGGGCCTTGAGGGTACAAACCGCATCCATGATTAGCTCTAACGCGGCTGAAATTGTCAAAAAAGCTGCCGCCCAACTCTTTGAAGAACAACCCGAACTGCTTAAACCGGGTGGAAACGCCTATACCACCCGCCGCCATGCCATGTACCTGCGAGACATGGGTTATTTTCTCCGCTATTGCAGCTATGCCCTGGTTTCGGGTGATACCAGCGTTCTGGATGAGCGGTTGCTGGCAGGCTTAAAGGACACTTTCAACTCCCTGGGAATTCCCCTCGGCCCCACCGCCCGCAGCATCCAGTTGATGAAGGATGTTGTCAAGGAAAAATTAGCGGCAGTGGGGGTGCAAGATACCAGCTTTGTCGATGAGCCCTTCGACTACGTAGTGCGGGAAATTAGCGAAACAGATGTTTAGGAGCCCCCGATCAATATCCTTCTGCCTCTTTTTTTAGCAGAATTGTCACCGGGCCATGGTCGGCGATCGCAGCCTTTGAATGAAGCAGGTCGCCCTCATTATTCGTAAAAAGAGGGGGTGGAGGCTGCGCCCCAGGCAAGGGGTTTCACCCCTCCACTTCCCAAAGCAGGCGTTGCTGAATCTGGGGGGGCATTGCTGAATCAGTCTATGAAACAATTTCTGAAAGCCTTGATACTCCATCTAGAATCTGGCGAAATCATAGCGCGGCTCAGCAACACCAAGTGCTGAATACTTGAAACTTCGTTTTAATGCACCCTGCTTTTCAGCAACGCTCAAAAACATCCTTAAACTACTGTATTCCTAAACCGAAAGGCTTAATTGGGAGCCATTTTCAGTTTTTCGGACTTCAATTCGAGATTGAAAGGCTTCTTTGAAGTGGGGGACATGGGTGACAGTAAGAATGCAGGCAAAATCAGGGGCGATCGCATTAATGGCGGCAATCAGGCGATCGCATCCCTCTGCATCCTGGGTGCCAAACCCTTCATCTATAATCAACATTTGCAGGGCCGTGCCGGAGCGATGAGCCAGGAGGCGTGCCAGGGCTAATCGAATGGCAAAGTTTACTCGAAAGGCTTCTCCACCGGAATAGGTTTCGTAGGGGCGGGTTCCACGGGCATCTGCAATTAAAATGTCCAGGGTATCAATCAACTTTGCCCCAGCTTTGCCCGCTGACTTGCTGCCCTTTCCGGCCCGTTGGGTTACAAATTGAACATGCAATTGATTGGCACTGAGGCGACTTAAGATTTGATTGGTTTCAGCTTCTAGCTGGGGAAGCGCATTTTCAATCATCAATGCCTGAATTCCATTTTTGCCAAACGCCTGGGATAATTCTTGATAAATTCGGTACTGGCGTTGAGTCGATTGCAGATTGGTTTTAAGTGTTGAGTGTTGAGCTTTAAGTGTTTCGATCTGCTGCTGCTGTTGCTGGAGACGACCGAGATGGGCCAGATTCTCGTCCAGGAGCGATCGCCGTTCCTGCATTTGCCGTTCTAACCTCTGAATTTGAGTCTGCTGATCGGGAGTTTGTTGCAACTGCTGAATCAGAGTTTCAACCGAGATTTGAGTAGCCTGGAAAGCTTGCTGTCGCTCCTGAAAGGCATGGGCCAGTTGTTCCACTCGCTGTTGCACCTGGGGATAGTGCTGCCGTGCCTGGCACAGTTCCTGATAGCGAAGTTGCCATGACTGCGCCTGCCGTAATTCTTGGCGTAACTGATTGTGCTGCTCCAGGTCGTACCCAATGGCGGCTATCTGCTGATCCAGTTGTTCCAGATGGGTAGTCGTTTCGGCACTCAATTGGTTTAACTGATGCTGCAACTCGGCTAACTGAGATTTCAGTTCCGGCTGACGTTGGGCAATCTGGTTTTGTCGCCGTTGTGCCTGCTTAATTTCTGCCTGTCGAATTTCGGCCCAGCGCCAGCGATCGACCTCTCCCCGTGCCAGAGCATGGTTCTTTTCGTCGTAATTCAACTGCTGCAAGCTCTGATCCAGTAGATTAAGTTCTTCTTGCAATTCGGTTGCGTAGTCACCTGTTTTGAGCGATCGCTCAATTTCCCTGACCTCAGCCACGATCTGTTGCAAACTGGCTTGCACATCAGCCATTACTTGAAGTTGCTCTTGCAATTGTCCTCGACGCTCCAGTATCGAGCTATACTCCGCCAGTTCCTGCTCCAGGTCACGGTACTCCTGCCGTAGAACTTGAATTTCACGTTCAGACACCGACAACTGTTCTCGAATGATCCAGATTTGCTCCAGAATTTCCTGCTGTTTGACTCGATGTTTTTCCAGAACCAGGTTCCAGTGATGTTCATCCAGGGGGCGATCGCAAAGTGGGCAGGGGGGGTAGGAATTAGGAGATAGGGAATAGGGAATAGGGGAAGAAGACAGGGTGGCTTCTAAATTTGGGATGACCGACTGAGAAACCTTTCCATTCCCCTGTTCCAGGGCTTCCTCTGCCTCCCCATTGCCCCGCCCCACCAGTCCTTCACTCATCTGGGCTTCCTGCATCAACAGGAGAATCTTTTGCTCCACCTCTGCCAGTTGGGTTTCGTAGTCCCGCTGATGGGCCTGGAGGCGTTCCATAAAGCTACGACGCTCCAATCCTTTCTCCCGCACCTGTTGCTGGTAAGCCCGGCGTTCTTCTAGCGTTGTGATGCGATCGCTCACTTCCAGAATGGCCTGTTTTAACCTGGGCTGGCGTTCTTGCTGAGCCTGCAACTGTCGGGCGGAAGTACGTAGTTCTTCCAGGCGGGCAATAAGACGAGTTTGTATGCGATCAATTTGGGACTGAATCTGCTGGCGACGTTGCAGAAGGGGAGTCACCTGAGCTTGAAGTTGATCCATTTGACTGGCATGCATCCGTGCCTGCTGAAGTTGCGCCAGTGCCGCTTCAATATCGGTTGCCTTACTTAAAATGCGTTGAATGTCGCCTTCCTGCTGCAACAGGACTTCTAATTGAGCCTGGGTATGCTGGAGTTTGCTGTGTAGTTGAGTGATGGTTGCCGTTTGTTGCTGTTGATATTGTTGTCGCTGAGTCTGAATGGTCTGGTGAGTCTTTTGCTTACCAGCCAGAATTTCTTCCTGGGCTTGCAAGGATTGGAAATGGTGGTAGCCCGCTGCGATCGCCCCCTCCTGCTGAAACAATGCCTCCAGATTCTGCTGTTGCTGTTGGGCGGCTGCCAGTTCCTGTTGCAACCGCTGACAGTCCTGGGCTAAAATGCGCTGCTGTTGCTGCTGCCAGGTCAACTCTTGCTGCCAGGTCTGGCGCTGGTGCTGAATTAGTTGAAATGCCTGGAGCTGGTTGCCATCTTCAATTTGTTGCTGCTGTAATTCCGTCAGTGCGGTTTCCAGTTTTTTTCGTTCCTGGGCAATGGGGCTGTCCTGCTGTAGTTGGTTTTGAACATTTTCCAGGCTACGTTCCAGCAGTTCAATCTGACCCTTAAGCTGGCGTGCCTGGTCTTTTGCTCGCTCTGCCAAGTCATCGTATTGATCCAGCTTCAACAAGTCGGTCAAAATCTCCTTCCGCTCGCTGGGACGCTTCAGCATAAATTCATCGGCCCGCCCCTGACGCAAATAGGCAGAGTTGATAAAGGTTTCGTAGTCCAGTTTGATGTGTTCCAGGATGAGTTGCTGGGTGGCACGAATGCCTTTAGCGGTGAGAGTCCGAAAGGATGGGTTGGAGGGCGACTCTTCTGCTCCTTGTAATGCTTCTGCGTTGGCTTCCTGGTGCTTCCCCTGGGCGATTTGAAACTCCAGCATCGTTCCCTGCCCTCGATAGCGGCTACGAACAATGCGGTAAAGATTCTGGTTGTTGGTAAAGAGAAAATCCACCTGAGCTTCTTGAGCGCCAATGTGAATCACATCATCGTCCGAAGCGGCACGGCTCTGCCCCCAAACCGCCCAGGCGATCGCTTCTAACAGCGAAGACTTCCCTGCCCCATTGGCTCCACAAATACAGGCGGTATGCAGCCCTCTAAAATCCAGAGTGGCTTCCCGGTAACTTAAAAAATTTCGAAGCGTCAGACGTTGCGGAATCATAGCAGTCAGGTGCTACAGCAGCTTACGCGACGGTTCACCGCATGTGAATAGCAGAGGTGCAGTTCGCTGATCTCCAGATTAGCAGTACAGACGCTCTAAAGTACATATGAACTCAATTACGCTCGAACTTAGAGGTTTTGGCAAAGGCATACCAAACATCGGAGGTTTAACCTGTGCACCTTATGACTCACATCAGTGCTAAACCTCCGAGGTTTGGGCAAGATTTACCGGTAGACCTAACAAGGTAATGATGAGTGGCGCTAGCCGCCATCATTAACGACTCAAAAATCATTACGATTTGGGCACTACCGATTTACCCAGATCTGGTTACTCCTTGTGGGTGCTTACCTGTGGCACTGCCGAGGCTGCGGAAGCAGGTTTTTTCAATGCCACCTTTTCCAGAAGGGTGATTGCCTGAGCATATTGGGGATCTTCCTTCGTTGCCAGAAGTTTAGGATTGGTAGTTAGCTTCCGGCGATCGCTATCGGTCAAGTCCACTTTGACATCAGGGGTAATCCCTTTATGGCTGATATCGGTGCCGTTGGGAGTGTAGTAGTGGGCGATCGTAACCGCCAGGCCCGACCCATCCGATAGGGAATGGACAGACTGTACCAGCGCTTTGCCAAAGGTCTGGCTGCCAACCACCATTGCCCGTTTATTGTCTTTCAGCGCTCCGGTGAGGATTTCGCTGGAACTGGCAGAGTTACCATCTACCAGCACAACTAGTGGAAGTTTAGTCAGGGCTGTTTGGTTGGCAGAAATCCGCTCATCTTTGCCCATCCGGTCAACAGTTTTCACAATTGCGCCCTTGTCCAGCCACATTCGGCTAATTTCAATGCTGGACTGAAGCAGGCCACCAGGATTGCCACGCAGGTCAAGCACAAACCCTTCTACCTTTTGCGCTGTTAGATCCTGAATAGCTCGCCGCATCTGCTCGGCAGCATGGGAGCTAAATTCAGTCAGGCGAATGTAGCCAATCCGGCTATTGCTTTCCTGCTTCAGGGAATAGCGAACCGTTGGCAGTTCAATGCGAGCCCGTGTCAGCGACACATCAAAGCTTGCTTTTCCATCTCTGCCAATCTTCAATTTGACCTTGCTGCCCACATTACCCCGAATCAGGTTAGAGGCATCTTCAACGGTCATGCCTTTGGTTGATTTGCCATCAATCGCCAGGATGCGATCGCCAGATTGAATTCCCGCCTTCATTGCAGGAGAATTCTCAATTGGCTCCACAACGGTCAGCATTTTCGTCTGATCATTTACCTCCAAACGAATTCCGACCCCGGAGAGTTCTCCCGAAGTTTGATTACTGAGCGCCTCATATTGTCTGGGATCCATGAAGCGGGTGTAGGGGTCATTCAGTTTCTCTAAGGCTTTCCGTAATGCCGCGTATGCCTGCTCCTTTGACGTGTAGTTCTTGCTCAGCAGTTCCTGCCGGATGGCTTGCCAGTTGGTGTGGTTGAAGGTGTTGTCTACATACTCCCGGTTCACAATTTGCCACGCCTCGTCAAGGATGGTTTTAGGACTGTCCTCTAAAGCTGCACTAACACGTTCAGGAGCAGGAGCCAAAAAAGAAAGCGTAGTTGTAGTAAGAATTGCCCCACCGCAAAGCGAAAGATGGAACAGGGGAGAGCGCTTGGAGATTCGGTTCATTGATTGTCAAGTAAATAGAAGAGTTGCCTATAGGTGATAGAAGCGGATCACGGGGGCAGTAGAGCAGCCACCGGAACTAGACGCTATTTACGATCACAATCTGGCTTCGGCAGGGAACCTGGGCTGTCACATCGGAATAACAGAATCCAAAGATACCTGGAAGCCGCGATCGCAATCTATCTAATAGATGACAGTTTTCAAGGTGATTCGGAGTATCGATGCACCAAATGGGGTTAACCAGGCAGCAGACCGATTTTCCAATACCCGACCGGGCAGTGGATACAGGTACCTATACCTGCTGGCTATCTACTGGCTAGTTTTCTGTCTGCGCTAATTATGCGCAATTTATGCCGGATACTGAGCAACCTTGATCGCCTCAGGTGAAAACCTTTCCGACAATCTAACCGAATCTGGGGGGATTGGGATAGGGGATTCACCATCATTTTTGTTAAATTTTTACACTAAGTTTTCGAAGGATTAGTTGCGTTTTGTTAAGTTGCGATTTTTGGGGTTCTCTCTGTCCTCAATTGAAATCAGATGAAATTAGAAGAACTCGCGTAGACTTTTGATAGGGAGGGCTTTTGTGTGATTTATCGTAAAAGTCGGGGTGCGAAGTGGGTGCCCTTTCTGGTGGGTGGGGCGATCGCGGCGATCGCTCTGGCTGGCGTTGTCTGGATGCAGCGTTCGCAATTAAACCGCCCATCCCTCTGGGTTTCTGACCCCAAACAGGCCGAAAAGCAAGAAGCCATCCGGTTGGAGATGCTGAAGAAAGTTCCCACTTTTGGCTTCGATAACCTCCTGGCCGACTGGGTATTTCTCAATTTCCTGCAATATTATGGAGACACCCCAGTACGGGAGCAAACGGGCTATTCTCTCAGTCCTCACTATTTTGACCTCATTACTCGCCTCGATCCCCGCTTTGTGGATGTCTACCTGTTCCTCTCTGGCACCCTTTCTTACCAGCTAGGAAAACCAGAACTGGCCATTCAATACATGGATCGGGGAACGACCGCCCTTTCGCCCCAAATCCACCCGAAAGCGTATCAGGTATGGCGCTTTAAGGGGCTGGATCAGCTGTTGCTACTGGGAGATATTCCCGGGTCCATTCGTTCCCATGAGATGGCAGCACAGTGGGCCAGGGGTACTCCAGACGAAGATTTGGTGCCGATTTTTCAGCAGGCAGCAGAGTTTCTCCGCAAAGACCCCAACAGCATTCCAGTCCGCCTCCAGTCCTGGGCCACCATCTATAGTCAGGCGACTCAAGTAAAAGACAAGCCAACCCAGGAGAGAGCCAAACGGGAAATTGAGAAATTGGGCTGGCAGTTACAGCTCAAGGATGGGCAGATGTATCTGGTGCCCATTAAGCAGCAGTGAAGTCACGGATCTCCCCTCTCCCCTCCCCCTCATCTGCCGTATACAGCAACTATTTCATATCCAGATTCAACGATGCTGTTCTGGGTATGAGAGTATGATTTTTTGAATCATGGTGTGAGTGGTGTGATAAGAGGAGTTGATGACATGTTGAGTTGGGATCATAGTCCAAGCCTGGCTTTGATGCAGCGAGAGCGGGCATGGGTGGAGGTCAATCTGGCCGCGATCGCCCACAACGTTCGCCAAATTTGCAGCCTGCTGGCTGACCGAACAGCACTGATGGCCGTAATCAAAGCGGATGCCTATGGGCACGGAGCAGTAACAGTGGCACAGGTGGTGCTGAGGGCAGGAGCAACCTGGCTCGGAGTGGCTACGATCCCGGAGGGGATTGAGTTACGGGAAGCGGGCATTGATGCGCCAATTCTGGTGTTGGGAGCCAACCATACCCCCGATCAGATTCGGGCGATCGCCCACTGGAACCTGCAACCCACTATCTGTACACCCCAGCAGGCACTAATTTTCTCAGAAACTCTGGCGAACCTGGATGATCGTCCACCGCTGCCCGTCCATCTCAAGTTGGATACAGGGATGTCTCGATTAGGAACCCCCTACCAACAAGCGACAGAGTTTGCGCACCTGGTTCATTGTCTGCCCAATTTACAAATCGCCAGCATTTACTCTCATCTGGCAACGGCAGATGATCCCGACCCAACCATTATGAATCGGCAACACCAGCGGTTTGAGTCGGCGATCGCTCAGATCCGGGCTGCTGGCATCAACCCACCTCGACTACACCTGGCAAACTCGGCGGCAACTCTGGCAAACGCCAACCTGCACTATGACATGGTTAGAGTTGGATTGGCTGTCTACGGACTCTACCCGGCTGACCATTTGCGCTCTGTTATAGACCTCAAGCCCGCTTTGCAGGTTAAAGCCAGGGTGACTCAGGTAAAAACCATTTCGCCTGGAACAGGAGTTAGCTATGGCCATCAATTCGTTGCGGATCGAGAACTGCGGATGGCTGTTGTCGGAATTGGGTATGCCGATGGGGTACCCCGCAACCTCTCCAACCAGATGCATGTTTTAGTGAGAGGACAGCGAGTTCCCCAAATCGGCACGGTCACGATGGATCAGCTCATGGTGGATGTTAGCAAGGTCCCCGATGTCCAGGAAGGCGAGGTAGTGACCCTGCTGGGACGAGATGGCGATCACTCCGTCTCGGCGGATGATTGGGCAAAAACACTGGGCACCATTTCCTGGGAAATCCTCTGCGGCTTCAAACACCGGTTGCCCCGCATTGCCGTGAGTCAAGCATCAACACCTGCCTCAAGGAGTGCCTGAGCTAATTCATCAGACAATTCCAACTCCCCTGCCCATTTAAAGAGGTAGGAAAAATCCAATGTCTCATTCTGCACCTTTCAATGTGGGTGACACTCAATACTTGACCCTGCCCCATCCGAATCTCTTCTACGGCGATCGGTGGGCAGTAGAATCCTGCCTGTTCTAGAGCCGTCACAACTTGCGTAATCTCACTCCGCTCAATTTGAATCACCAGATCTAAATCTCTGGTTGTTCGCGGCTCTCCATAGGCAATGCTGGCAACTCCACCAGTGATGTAGTAAGCAATATTTAAGGATTCCAGAAGGGAATGCAGTTGCCTGGCAAGTCCAATGGAGTCTTGAATCCACATCTGTTCCTCATCGTGGGTGGGGGTTAGTTCTGGAAGCCATTTCTCCCCTAGAACTGCACGGGCAAATACTTTTCGCACTTCTTCTGTTCCAGTTTCACCCCTGGCGCGCTTAACTCCCAGTAGGGATAGGGCTTTTGCTCCCTGGGTCAGCTTTGCGGCCATCGCCAGACGCTGGGCAAAAGTCCGCTGCCGGAACTGTTGCAAACTTTAGTGTTTGCAACACTAGTCAAATAGCTCCAAAACTTTTCTGAGGAATGCTTTCAGCTTATCGCTCCTTTCGGGGGTGGGGCAGCTTTCGCCTTCGAACGCCCAATTTTCGATAGTGGAGAGTCGCCATTGTTTGCCACGGTGGTTAAAGCCTACCATTTCAATGCCAATAACGCGGCGATCGCCCGTTTCCAAATCTTCGTGAAACCGAATCTGGAGCAAAATACTGCGACTCTGAAGGGATTTGGAAACTCCAGGAAAGTGAAATCCAATATCAATCGAGTCGGGATCAACCAGCTCGCGGGTGTCTGGATCATTGGCCCACGGCTTCAGATCTGACCTTGCATCAGGAAATTCAGCTTTGAACAGGTTAACCACAGTGGCGATTTTGCTGGCAACTTCCAGGCTGTTTGCCTGTTCGGCGGCGTTCACTCGCGACTCCTTTCTGGCTGCTGAAACGGGATTTCTGCAAGATTAACTCAAACTTTATTCACAAACTGTAGTGTTTGCAAGGTTCTATTGTCATCGGCTGTGTAATACCCCCTGCCCTGTACCACTGTGGATGCCGATCAGCCTGGTGCCCAAAAAGGTATCCAGGCGGGTTTCCAGTTGGGTTAGGCGGTTAACCCGCTCCTCCAACCTGACCAGGGCGAGTCGGATATCCGTGTCAGCGCCACTGTTACCCATCGCTTCCTGGAGGCTTCCGTGCAACCCTTGCTGGGAGAACCGGCAGATAAGCTCGGTAACCGATACACCCTCTGCCTGTGCCCTGGCCTTCAACTCTGCCAGCAAATTTTCGGGAAGGCGAAAACTAACCAGTTTTTTCTCCATTGCAAACCAGATAAAGTACAAGAGATCTATATGGATTATAGATGTTTGGCAGTACATTTGTACGATTATTTTGCAGTTTTTTGTAAGTTTTCTCCAGCAAGCGTATATACTGTATATAGTTCATATATACTAATTCAAGAAAATCCATGACTACTTCTCATACAAGTGAATACAAGCATCGCCTCACTGCCTATGCGTTAGAGTTCACCCGGCGAGTGCTTCGAGAAGATCCGCTAAGCCGGGAATCGAAGGAATTTTTAAGGCGGCTTTGCTGTAGACAGAAGCTGGAAAGTGAACACGTTGACTTCGTTGGGGAGAGAATTTTGAGATACCTCAATGATCTCAGGCTCATTTCTCTTGATGAGGGGCAACTCCTGCGGATGTTAGAATCCATCGTTCAGGAGTGCCTCAGGCTGGGAGGAGTAGTGACCCCAGTTGATAGAGGGTGGCGAGAGAATGGGCGAAATTGGGGGACTTTACCCGTAGTTCTGATCGCCAGCGGGGTCTGTATCACAGGTGTATTGATCGCAGTCCTCGCTAGTCATTACCTGATCCGTCCTGCTCCCGAACTACCACCAGCGGTATCCCCAGGATCGATTCAGGCTTCACCTCCACCTGCAATTCAGGTGCCTGATTCGGAGAGCACCCCAGCCCCTGAAACAGCCCAATCTGAAAAGGAAGCAGAACAGCGCGATCGCCTTGCCCACTTAGGAGTTAGCTATCAATTCTTTCAGGATTTACTGAACGATCGCGGGGTCATTCATGTTTTTTATCCAGTGGAATCTAACTCTGCCCAACAGTCAGACGCGATCGCCCAGAAGCTGTATGACATACTGGCACAACTCTCCCCAGAAACCCGCTCAAAATTAGGTACCTACAATCGCAACAATTACGATCGGTGGTTGCAAGAACTGGGAGAGCGAGGGCCGAGTAGCCCAAGATTGGATAGTTTGACAAACGCCTGGTTCTTCCAACTATTTCCTGAACTGAAGGGCAGGGAGCTTAATCCTCGAACATTTGGGCAGATCTGGTTCGCGATCGCCGAAGAAAGACTCGCAGTAGCCAGAGCCCAACAACCTAGAATGCTCCCTGAGCCAGGAACTTACGCAGATAGACCCATGCATCGACGGCCCCCCCGCTACTTGCCTGGGCGGCGAGTTCCCATGTCCGCCTTACGGTTTATCAAAGAATATCCCACTCAACCAGTCATCAAAGCGACTTCACTCTGAATCATTTATCAGGAATGCTTTCCGAACAGAGCATTAAGGGCGATCGCCTGAGCCTCTGGCATTTGCCCACAGGTAAACAGGTAAGGAATATCGGCAGGCAAACCTGGCAGAAACTTTTCCAGGACATAGGGGCTGCCATAAATAACAAGGGCCCGCAATTGTTCGGACTCCAGCAGGAAGTGCAACCAGGTTTGGGCGGTCTGGGTCAGGCCTGCACTGCCACGAAAGGGATTTCCGCGAATGAAGAGTTGCAGGAGGGTGGGATGCCGTTCGGTTTCATCCATGCCCGCGAGACGGGTGGGAGTGTGGCTATCCACCATCTGAAGTTGGTAGCCAAACTGATGGGGGATGGCGATCGCGGGCGCGTGACGATTGAGAAAGTCGCAGGCCAGGGAATCATCTACAACAATTAAATTGCGGAGGTTCTCTCCATCAGCGGCAGGGAGAGGGGTGGGACAATGAACCTGCATAGATTCCCGCAGAATGTCAGCAACTGTGGCGATCGCCTCTGGCTGGGCCAGTGAAGTTGTTATGGCACAGGCTTCTACAGCAGGTGATAGCATCTCCCAGGCATGGGCAGGCTCCTCCTGCAACGAAAAACAAACCTTTTGCTTTGCCTTCCAGATTCGCTCAACGGACGCCCGAATTTGTTCCGCTGGAATGCGCCCTTCTTCAACGGCAGCACAGACGGCTGCGATCGCCCCCTCCGGATCGATGGGCATAAGCAAAATATCGGCTCCGGCTTCTACTGCCAGCACGGGTGCCTGGTTTGCTCCATAGCGATTAGCAATTGCCCCCATCACCAGGGCATCGGTGACAATTAACCCATCAAACCCCAGGGTTTGTCTCAGTTCCTTTGTGAGAACCCGGTGAGAAAGGGTCGCTGGATAGTCTGGGTCTAACGCTGGAATTTGCAGGTGTGCACTCATGACCGCATCCACCCCGGCGGCGATCGCCCTTTGAAAGGGTGGCAATTCAATCTGGTACAACCGCTCCAGAGAATGGTTCAGGACTGGCAGATCCAGATGGGAGTCTGTAGCAGTATCCCCATGGCCGGGAAAGTGTTTGGCTGTTGTCAGAACGGGATGACGCTGGGCCCCCTGAAGGAAAGCGATCGCCAAGTCGCTCACTATTTCAGGAGTACCACCAAAGGCACGTACATTGATCACCGGATTGTCAGGATTATTGTTCACATCCACGACTGGAGCCAGTACCCAGTTCAGCCCAATGGCCTGCGCCTCTTGAGCGGTGATGGTTCCCATCTGGATTGCATATTGCTTTGCCAATGGCAGATTTTTTTCAGCGACAGCGGCCAGTGCCATGGCTGGCGGAAACCAGGTTGCTCCGGAGAAGCGCTGCCCCACCCCCTCTTCCACATCGGCTGCCACCAGTAGCGGAATTTTTGCCCATCCCTGAAGCTGCTGAGTCCGCAAAGCAATTTCAGCCGCACTTCCCCCTAACAAAATCACCCCACCAACCCCCAGTTCTTGCAACCAGTGACGCAGCCTGGCAGCATCCGGCTCCCACTGGGGATATTGAATTTGATGGTCGAACAAATACCCAGAAGCCCGTACTACCACCATCTGGGCAACCTGTTTGGACAGAGAAAGGGAGTCGATATCGGGAAGGAAGGGAAGCAACTTACAAACTCATAACTCAAAACTTAACACTCATAACTCACCCATTCACTCATCCACCTTTCTACTCATCCCCATCGTCCCAGTCTGCCGTATCGGAGGTTTGTCGTTCCTGGTTGAGGCGGTTCAGGAGGGAAAGGACGCGATCGCCCCGCTCCAGAGAATTATCTTCTAGAAACACAACTTCTGGAGTGCGGCGTAGACGAATCCGTTGTCCCAGTTCACTACGAACAAAGCCTGTAGCGGACTTCAAACCCGCCATCGTTTCGGCCTTGGCCTCCGCAGTTCCATAAATACTGACAAAAATCTTAGCGTGCTGGAGGTCGCCTGAAACGTCCACATCCGTCACACTGACCATCCCTGCACCGACCCGATCATCCTTGATGCCAGAAAGCAACATCTGGCTGACCTCACGTTTGATGAGTTCGGCAACGCGGGCAACCCGACGACTCGTAGCCATAACAAAACTGCCCTTCCCCATAGCTAAAAGTCAATAGCTTCATGCTAGCAGCTTTGCCGTAATCAGCCGCGGGGTTGTGAGCGGCTAGATCGGACTCATTCCCATCATGGCGCGCAACGTAAAGCCAATAAAGGCAACTCCTCCAAGTAGGAGGCCGATGAGCGCGATCGCCGTAACCGGATTTTTTAGCAACGGTACCAGGGGCTTAACCGCATTGAAAAAGACACCCAGAATTGCCCCCAAAACAAACAGAGGCCACTTAGAGACGTTATTCCAAAGATTTTGCATGGGTTTCCAGTTGCCGTTTTACCATCACAGTTGCTATTGTCATCGGCTCTCCTGAGAGTTTGGTGCTAGCGACGGTTATCACCAAAACAAAATCAATATTCCAGGGATTTTGTTTGAGATGAAAGAGTCGCTTACGCTTCTCTTTCACCAGCAAGCCAGGAGAACCTTGTCATCAGTTTAAGAGATTTCGGCCAAGTTGACTGACAAAACTCCTGGAAACTTGAGAACCTGGTCGAGCGATTGGGAAAAAATCAATTGCCTGGCTTACTCTTAATGTCCTTTTTTCCAGACAGCAGAAAAAAACTGCTGTCTGGGAAATCGCTCGTATGATAATGAAATGCAGAGTCAGCTTTTACAATCCATTCATCCCCGTCCCTTTTTGAAATGGGCAGGCGGAAAAGGGCAACTCATTCCACAATATATTCCCCACTTCCCCAAACGCTTTTCAACTTACTATGAACCGTTTCTTGGGGGAGGAGCGATTTTTTTCTATTTGCAACCTGCCCGATCGTTTCTGATGGACATTAATCCGGAGTTAGTGAATGTATTTTGCTGTGTTCGGGATGAGGTTGAGAAGCTGATTGAATTGTTGAAACTGCATCGCGATCGCCACTGTCCTGAGTATTACTACTTCATGCGTTCTCAAACCGGTGCATCAAACGTTGAGCGGGCAGCACGGCTCATTTATCTCAATAAAACCTGTTTCAATGGCCTTTACCGTGAGAATTCAAAGGGGCAGTTTAATGTGCCTTTAGGGAGATACAAAAATCCGGCAATTTGCGATCCGGAACACCTTCGGGCAGCATCCTGGGCTTTACAAAATGCGCGAATTGAGGTTCAGCCATTTGAAGCGGTACTGGACTATGCCAGGAACTGCAAAGATTTTGTTTATTTTGACCCACCTTATCACCCTATCAGTGCGACGAGCAAGTTCACGTCCTATAACCGCTATGCGTTTTCTTCGGAAGACCAGATTCGCTTACGGGACACCTTCGCTACTCTGGCTAACCGGGGTGTGCAGGTGATGCTTTCTAATTCAGATTGTCCCTTTATTCGAGACCTGTACCGGGGGTTTACGATTCATACGATTCAGGCTGCCCGTTCTATCAATTCCAACGCCGAAAAGCGCGGCAAAATTACCGAACTTCTGATTACCTGCTGATTAAAGGCTCCGCAGTGCCTCAATCGGATCCAGGCGGGCGGCGCGGCGGGCTGGGAAAACGCCAAAAACCAAGCCAATACTGCCAGAAACTCCTACGGCCAGCGCGATCGCCTCCACCGAAACGGTTGCTTGCAGGGGCGTATACATGCCTACAAGGACCACAGCCCCCACCCCAATCACCGTCCCAATCACACCCCCCGTCAATGCCAGAATCACCGCTTCAATCAGGAACTGTTGCAGAACATCGGCCTGGGATGCTCCGATCGCCTTTCGCAAACCAATTTCTGACGTGCGTTCTGTCACTGATGCCAGCATGATATTCATGATTCCAATTCCGCCCACCAGCAGAGAGATACCTGCTGTTGAGGCAAGTAGGATAGTTAGCGCTCCCGTAACATTATTGGCCGCATCCAGCGTATCTTGCTGATTGCGAACGGTGAAATCGTCAGGGCCAGAAAGCTGATGGCGCAAGCGTAAGAGGTTTGTGATCTGGTACTGGGCAATGTCTACACTGGCTTCATCGCGGGCACTGACGGCAATACTGTTGACTGAAATGCCACGGGGAGAACTGCGCCCCGTCAACAGGTTTGCCATTGTTGTGAGCGGTACAAACGCAGCCTCATCCTGGTTACCCGCACCGGATGCCCCTTTCGCAGCCATCACCCCAATCACTTCAAAACGGATATTGTTAATCCGAATGCTTTCGCCAAGGGGGGAGCGATCGCCAAACAATTCCTGCGCCAGTTGTGCCCCTACCGCGACAACCAGGCTGTTGGAGTCCACATCTGCCGGGGTCAGAAACCGCCCATCTTGAACCGGGGCGTTACGCACTGTTGGGTAAGACGAAGTGGTGCCAATTACGCTGGTGCGCCTGGCGTTGCCCTGATAGGTAACCAGTTGCTGCCCGGAAATTTGGGGAGCAACATCTTTGACGGCTGGAATCAGTTGGGCGATCGCCTGAGCATCTGCCAGCATTAACGTATTGCCACCTCCTTGCGAACCTCGTCGAGCATCCCCACTGGCTGGGAAAATAAACAAAAGATTGGTTCCCAGGGACTGCAACTGCTGAGTTGTATAGCGCTGCGCTCCCTGGCCAACCCCAATCATGGCAATCACTGAAGCATTGCCAATAATAATGCCCAGCACTGTCAGCAAACTCCGCAGCCGATTTGCCGAAAGGGTTTTGAGCGCCATGCTGATGCTTTCAGAAATATCCATTGTTTTTTGTTGAGTGTTTTGCAGAGGTAGAAGGCAAGGGGCGGCGGGAGCCAGAAGTCAGGAACTGGGGGCTGGAGATCAGGTATTGGGACAACTCAGAACTCAGAACTGACCCATCCACCCATCCACCCATCTACCCCCCACCCCTCTTACCAACTAACGGAACCGAATAGCGGGCCCTCCACCCCGTTGACCACCTGTGTTGCGATCCTGGGTGGGTCTGGGCAGATACACAAAGACCTTATCATCCGGTTTCAACCCTTGCAGAACCTGGGTTTGGTCTCCCATCGAAACGCCAATTGTGATCGGTCGGAACTGGGGTTTGCCATCCCCTGCCACCAAAACACCGGTTTTGCCTTTCTCCGAAACAATGGCTACCGCAGGCACGACGAGGGTATTTTTAATGCGATCGCCCATAAACACCAGACTCACATTCATTCCCGATTTCAGTTCCCGCTGCCCGGTTTGCAGGGCGACCCAGACTTGAAACGAAGTCACATTCTGGTCAACAACAGCTTCCGGGGCCACCAGACGAACCGTGCCCTTGAACCTCTTACCGGGGTAGGCATCTGCCTGAATTTCAACAGCCTGGCCTGGACGAATCTGGCTGACGCTAGTTTCGGGTACCCTGGCCACCACTTCTAGGTCGCTGGCGATCGCCACAATCGATGTGGAAGTGGCCGAAGAGGTTGCCGAAGCAGAGGTGGTAGGAGTCACAAATGCTCCCACGCTGGCGTATTTTTGAGTGATGATGCCGCTGAAGGGAGCGCGAATGATCGTATCGTTTATTTCAACCTGAATTTGCTGCACCTGTGCCTCTGCCTGGTCAACTGCTGCTTCCGCATCGGCGATATCCTCCGAACGGTTGCCTCTACGGGTCTGAGCGAGGCTTTCCTGGGCAACCTTCAGGTCTGCCTGGGCTTTGCGCTCATCGGCCAAAACCGCATCATAGGAATCTCTAGAAATGGCTCCCTGCTGGTAGAGTGATAAATTC
Source organism: Leptolyngbyaceae cyanobacterium HOT.MB2.61 (assembly GCA_023511615.1). GTDB lineage: Bacteria > Cyanobacteriota > Cyanobacteriia > Leptolyngbyales > Leptolyngbyaceae > Leptothermofonsia. The sequence continues at coordinate 2,707 of JAIMBL010000019.1, read as the reverse complement.
CGAGCTCTTCGTTCCCTGGCTAACTGGGCAGCGGCCAGGGCTGCATCCACTCTTCCCTGAGCCTGGGCAATTTCTTCAGGACGGCTACCGTTGAGGGCTTTCAGGTAACGAGCCTTTGCCTGCGCCAGAGTAGCTTCTGCCTGCGCCAACCGGGCCTGCAAATCCCGATCTTCCATACGGGCAACAACCTGCCCTGCCCGGACGCGATCGCCCTGGTCAACAAGCAGTTCAACCAACCGTCCCGCACTTTTGGGACTGATGTTGACCGACTGAATAGGTGTTACCGTGCCACTGGCCTGAATCCGAACACGCAGATCCTGCAATTTGACAGGCACCGTCATCGCCTCCGCATTTCGGCGCGGCTTTCTTGTTTCCAGGGAACGGAAGGCAACCAAACCTCCCCCAGCAACCAAACCCACCAGAACCAGCGCGATCGCCGAAGGAGGAAGTTTGACGGGGAACCTGACCCCAGGAATTTGCTTAAGCGCTTTCATCAAGTCAACCCGAATGTTGGTGTGATCTACTACAGCCATAGCACCCATCGCCACCAGGTTCAGGACGGGAAGGTGGAACCCCTGACCGGGGGCTTCGCCTCATAACCCTTTTAACCCGGTGTCCTGAGCAACCTGAAACAACACGGCCACATCTAGATTAGACTTGTTATCCCCAGAAAGGGTTCAAATGAGGGAAAGGGTGAGGGGCCAGGAAACAGAAGCTCATTTGACTAACAACTAACCACTTCCCCTACCGGACCGGCTTCTGCAATTTCCTGGGGGGCATTGGCAAATTGCTTGAAATTCTCGGCAAATTGTTTTGCCAGAGTAAGGGCCTGGCGATCGTAGGCAATGGGGTCGTGCCAGGTTAATTTTGGATCGAAAATTTCTGGCGGAACACCAGGGACTGATTCTGGGACAAGGATTTTGAAAATGGGATGGGGTTTGTAATTAACCTGATCCAGATCGCCGTTGAGGGCAGCCGATACCATTTTGCGGGTGTGCTGGATTGACACTCGTTTGCCCACTCCATAGGGGCCGCCTGACCAGCCTGTGTTTACCAGATAAACCTGGGTTTGGGGATGGTGCAGCAGGCGATTGCCCAACATTTGGGCATACACCATTGGCGACCGTGGGAAGAATACCTGCCCAAAACAGGCGGAAAAGGTACTTTGAGGCGTTGTAATCCCTCGTTCCGTACCTGCGAGCTTGCTGGTATAACCCGATAGAAAGTGATACATGGCCTGTTCGCGGGTGAGGCGGGCGATGGGAGGCAGGACACCAAAGGCATCAGCCGTCAGGAAAATTATGGTTTGGGGATGGTTGCCCATGCCAGAGGCAACGCTATTGGGAATGAATTCTAGAGGATAGGCAGCGCGGGTGTTTTCAGTGAGGCGATCGCTGTTGTAATCCAGTTTGCGGGTGATGGGATCCAGCGTCACGTTCTCCAACAATGCCCCGAACCGAATGGCTGACCAGATCTGCGGTTCATGCTCCTGGGAGAGGCGAATCGTCTTCGCGTAACAACCTCCTTCAAAGTTAAAGATGCCATCTTCTGACCAACCATGCTCGTCATCCCCAATCAGTCGCCGATTGGGGTCAGCGGAAAGGGTCGTTTTCCCCGTTCCCGAAAGCCCAAAGAACAGGGCAGTATGTCCACTGGCGTCAATATTAGCAGCCCCATGCATTGGCAGCACATTGCGCTTCGTCATCACGTAATTCAGCAGGGAAAAGACCGACTTTTTCATCTCTCCTGCATAGTGAGTGCCACCAATCAGCACGATCTGTCGGGTCAGGTGCAACAGGATGAATGCTTCACTATTGAGTCCATCCCTGTCTGGGTCGCTCCGCAGGCCAGGTAGGGCAATGACAATAAAGTCGGCGTGGTGATTGTCCAGTTCTTCCGTTGTGGGGCGGCGGAAAAGCTGGTGAACAAACAGGTTTTGCCAGGCAAGCTCGTTAATGACCCGTACCCCAAAGCGATACTTGGGGTCGGCCCCGACATAACCATCAAATATATAGAGGTCGCGCCCCTGAAGGTACTCCAGCGATCGCTGGTACAGTTGCTCAAATATCGCCTCTGAAACAGGGCGGTTAATCCGGTTCCAGTCCACTTCATGATGGCTTTCCGGTTCATCTACAATGAAGCGATCGTTAGGAGAACGGCCAGTGTATTTTCCGGTTTCGACACAAAATGCGCCATTATCGGCCAGTCGTCCCTCTCCCCGCATCACCGCGTGTTCCACCAGTTCTGGGATAGAAAGGTTACGGTAAACCTGATGCAGATTCTTCATTCCCAGCAATTCCAGGCCGTAGGTGTGGTGAGAGGGCAGACCAGTAGAGGCTTGCAGCTCGTTTTGGGAAGAATCGTCTGGGGTTTCTTCAGAGGGCTGCGTTATAGAACCAAAGCTTTCTGGGTATTCAGTCCTGACGGTATGGCTGTTTGAAGCCGTTATCTCACATCGGTTTAAGCGCGAGCAGATCAACTGTGAAATTATCTGACGCTCATATTCCTGGCTTTCTTGCCGATTCAGGACTTCCATGATTAAAACCTCCAATTATCGGGTTATGGCACTCTCAACCCCGCAGATGCTTTATCAATAACTTAAAAAGTCCCCTCACCCCATATCTAAGTAGGTAGGGCTTGCTGAAAAAAGCAGCAAAGGTTTACTGTGCCTAGTTTTCAAGCGGGATCAAGTCTGCTAAAGTGCAAG
>JAIMBL010000188.1 GCA_023511615.1 Leptolyngbyaceae cyanobacterium HOT.MB2.61 | reverse complement strand
GAGTTGTGATACCTAAGGTGAAGTTTTACTTATAGTTGGTTCTCCCAGCTTGCCGGTGCAAGAGTCGCGTAAGCAACTCTTTCATCTCAAACAAAATCCCTGGAATATTGATTTTGTTTAGTGATAAGCATCGCTCATCACTAAACTCTCAGGAGAGCCTTATAGTTTGTGTGAGTTGCTGAATACCTGTTGCAGAAGTATCTCCAATGAATTGGATTCAACACCGCGAAACCACTACCTGATCTGGCGATTGATATCTGCCACCTGCTCTTCAGATAGAAGACTACACCACTCCACCCGATTCCCCACCTACTAGCTTTGGGTCTGGCTCAACGTCTTCACAATTCTCCTGGCAACCCCTTTGTTTTTCCAATAGTTAGTGTGGGCTCCAAAAGGTGTCCAACCTGACCACACACGGATATCTTCGGGCAAGCAGTCCCGATTACCGTCCCAGTTCGTGTTGAATAGCCCTTTCAAGGGATAAGCGATGATGTCTTTGCTGTCGTAGAAATTTAGCCAGGTGCAGTTTTCTCCTCGAATGGGATTGTAAATCTTCTGGAATGGTTCACCATCGGCCCAAAGTCTCCCCTCACGAAGCATAAAAAGTCCGATTGGGGAACCCATTGTGAAGAAAAACCGGAATCGTTGCCTGAGCAACTCACGATCCTCAGGACTGATTGCCATGCCTGGATTCAACTCTTCAACAAAGAGTTTGTCGTGCTTGAGCAGGTAGAACAGATAGTCAAAGGCAACGACTGTACCAAGAGAGTGAGCGATGATGCTGTAAGTTGCGTTCTCTTCTTTCAGTGGGCGTTGAAGCTGGTCCCACATCTGGTTCCAGACTGTGCGGCGGATGACATTGACATCCTTCGATACATAGGCAATGACATCCCCTAGAAAAAAGGTGGTGAAGTTTCTCAAGGGACGGATCAATGACCATTTGCGTTTTGCCAGTTCGGGGAAGGCCGCATTATAAATTGTTGATTCTGCCAGATTAATCTGCTCTGTATGCCAGTCGGTATAGACAGGAGCAAATGTCTCGTTAAATTTACCTCTGGTTAATTGTTCAAAGTTCTGGGCCAGATTGTCCCACAGGGTAGCGTAGCTCTGATTCAAAACCACATCAGCTTTAAGATGACTTTCTTTTGAAAGTTTATCTGGCCGTCTTTCACCAATTCCATGCACAAAAACCAGGTAGTGTCTTGCCATAAGTCATTCTCCTGATGGGGGAGGGTTATAACATCAATCCAAAGAGTTCTGTGATTAAAACGGTTTTCGACCGAGTTTAGTTGCCTCTAATAGAATGGAGAGTAAGTTGTGAAGGGATCTGTGCGGATTGTATAGTCATAGCCACCAAACTTAGGACGGGGTGCAGGGGTGGAACCCTTGGCCTGGGCAAAGCCGCCACACCCCCTCAAATCCAGTGTCCTAAACAAACTGGTGACAGCTATAAATGGCCCAGGGGCCTTTCATAAAAGCCCCTATGGACGAAATGCCACTTCTAAAACACCGCTAATCCCTAAGAACGGCGTTACTTGATCACACTACGAGCAACGAGGGCACCGACAGTTTCCAGATGGAAGCCCCAACCTTTTGGCAGGCTGGCGTCATTGTCCTTCTGCCCCAGGTCAACGTAGATGCGGGGTGGCACAAAGCGAGAGCGGGCACCATCACCGGCCAGCATCTGGTCTGCCTGCGCCATACACGCATCCATCGCCTGATTGAAGGCGGCATAGTTTGGAAACGGCTGCTCTAGCTGCTGGCTGACAGATGCCACAAACTGTTTAACGGCAACCACTTGTGGATCGGTTTCAGGTTTACCTTGCAACCCAAGCTGCTGAATCAGTGCTGGTTCCATAAACTTGAACATGCGAGCCTGGGCTCTGGCAATTTTCATGTCGTCCACGGCCTGCTGGCGAGGCAACAGTGTGCGGAAGGCCCGACGAATCACGTGAGAAATTTTGAAGGGCGGGAAGGGAATGCTGTTGGACTCGACGGTTTGCCCATTTTGAGCCATCAGCACATCCAGTGGTGGCAAGGTTTCTGGCACGACTGGCATTGGGATATTGTAGGCTTTGAATTCTGGATTTGTGGTTTGCACGCTGAGGGTGTTTGCCCGCCGCTCATTTTGTAACTTTTGCATTTCCAGGATTCGCTCGACCTTCTGCGTATCCCCATCCAGCAGCAGGGATAAACCCTGCTTATTAAAGGGATAGATGGGTGTATTCAGGCTCACGTACATGAACTCTGCACAGTAGCATTTTTGGAGGGGATCTTTGAAGAAGGCGATCGCATTCTGATCTCCCAGGGCAGCCAGCAATCCATTCCGCAGAAACTCTTTGAGGGAGGCGCGATCGCTAATGTTCGTCGGGTCACCCCCGTTATAGTCAGCCGGGAATTGAACATAGGGGTTCAACAGAGCCATCCAGCAAATAATGCTGTCGGTATAGCCCCGTGCCTGAACAGGTGTTACAAAGTTGGGGAAGACAAGCCGCTGGGCAACAGCAACATAGCCATCTTTGCCATACATGCCTCTGTGGTAATCATTCGGTTCATTGAAGGTGCCGAAAGAGTCAATCAGCCTTCCCGGTTGACCAAATCGCTTAGCTGGAACAATCGCTCCTGAGTGATGCCCCTCATTTTTCATAAAGGCTTCAATAAAAATCGTGTCCTCCATCGGACGGCGAGTATCGATCGGTTCGCCGTAGCGCTCTTTGTGCCATTGGAAGGTACAGATATAGAGCCCATCTCGTCCCAGCCATTTCGCAATATCTTCATGGCCAGAAACCTGTTTTCCACTGGCATCAATGACTGTCAGCGCATCGGTAATGCCAATAAAGCCAGGAACTTTAATGGTTTCCACATCGATCGCAGTCTGATCATCCAGGATGACTTTTTTGACAAACAGCTTGCTCATGTCATCTACAGGCTTACCAACCCAATCACCCACCAGTTCGTTGAAGCGCCTCAAATCGATGTTGGTAGGGGGATGAAGTGGTAGCCCGGTGGCCCCATTTGCAGGAGTGGTTTGTGTCGGATTTTGTGTAGTTTGTGTCGGATTTTGTGCAGGCGAAGGCGAGGAAGAGGAACCTTGCGAAGACTGAGATGGAGTTGTGGGTGAAGGATTTACCGGGATTAAAGGGATGTTTGAAGGGGTTTGTTGGGGCTGAGACAGGGGCTGAGATTTTGAAGAAGATTGCATAGAGGGGGCACTCCAATATGAGGTAGGAAATGGATTGAGGCACAAGCAGATTGCACTAAACGTAATCTTTTGTGCAAGCCTATGCTCTCAGTAACCTACTCATTGAGGTTGGAGCTTTCCGGAGTTCTTTAATGATTTTTCTTTGGCTAACACTTTTGAGTGAGGGAAGGAAGAGGCTCGAATCCAGGTCATGGCAGCAGGGTGGGCAACACCCATCCTACTTTGGGGTGAGTAAAGGAAGGGGCTCGGAAGGAATTAAAGCTGATCCGAAATTTTGAGGAGAGTGTCAATGCTGGCGTTGTGATCCAGGAAGGAGAAGAGGTGCTTATAACGGAGTCGTCCTTCCTCATCCAGTACAAACTGCGCGGGAAGAGGAGCTCCCAGTGCCTGCCCGGTTTGGTAGATCTGAAAAACCTTACAGCTAGGGTCACTCAACAGTGGCATTTGTAGCCCCAGGTCACGAACCACAATTTTGCTTTGCGCCTCATCGGTGCTGGTGATCATCAATACTTCCACGTCCCGATCGCGAAACTTTTCGTAGTTCTCGTTTAGTGCCTTGATGTGAGGAAAGCAGAATGGACAATACTGCTTCTCGGTAAAAATCCGGGTAAAGGCAAGAATCACCGGGAGATGCCTTCGAAAACTGGACAACCGGATCCTGCCCCCGTTAGTAATATCTGGTAACTCGAAATCGGGAGTCAGCATCCCCTTACTAAAGGAGTTAGTGGCGGGAATCGGGAAGAAGTTTTTGAAGAAACGATCGCTAAACAGCCCACTGAAGTCGTTAGAAGTCAGCATAGGTAGATGGGTGGATGAGTAGATGGATTGGATGGGTGCATTTCAGAAAGGTTCTTCTGCCTGGCGTTCCATATCTATGGAACGTCTTACAGGATAGATATTTCAGAACAAAAGGACTTAAATGGGGAATCCCTACAAGTTATTGTAAAGGGAACTCCAATCGGGATAGTTGCTCAGAAATCTTGCTTTCGTGCTTGCTATAGGATCAAAGAGATTGTTTACAGGTAGGTTTAGGCGTGGTCGTTAAGCCAGATTGGTTACGGGTTAAAGCCCCTCAGTGGGAGCGGGTTGGCAATGTCAAGGAGATCTTGCGGGATCTGGGGCTGAACACAGTTTGTGAAGAAGCCTCCTGCCCCAACATTGGTGAGTGTTTCAACAATGGTACCGCCACGTTTTTGATTATGGGGCCTGCCTGCACCCGTGCCTGTCCCTACTGCGACATTGACTTTGAGAAGAAGCCCAAACCCCCTGATCCAACCGAGCCGGAGCGATTGGCGGAAGCTGTTCGCCAAATGAAGCTGAACCATGTGGTGATTACCTCAGTCAACCGGGATGATCTGCCTGATGGGGGGGCCTCTCAGTTCGATCGCTGCATTCGTGCCATTCGGCTTGCTTCCCCCGGAACCACGATTGAAGTGCTGATCCCTGACCTGTGCGGCAATTGGGACGCTCTAGGATTCATCTTGCAAGCCAATCCAGAGGTATTGAACCACAACACAGAAACGGTGCCGCGGCTATACCGCAGGGTGCGTCCGCAGGGGGAGTATGGGCGATCGCTCAAACTCCTGCAACGTACCCGTGAGCTGGCTCCCTGGGTATATACCAAAACAGGAATTATGGTTGGGCTGGGAGAAACGGATGATGAAATCAGACAGGTGATGCGTGACTTACGCCAGGTCGATTGTGACATTCTCACTCTTGGGCAGTATCTCCAGCCCAGCCCGAAGCATTTGGGTGTTCAAGATTTCATTCCTCCCCAACAGTTTGACTCCTGGCGGGAGTACGGGGAATCGATTGGTTTCCTGCAAGTGGTGGCCTCTCCCCTCACCCGCAGTTCCTACCATGCTGAGCAAGTCAGGGCATTAATGGAACGCCATCCGAGAGTGCAGAGTTTTGAGTGAACCGTAATGAGTAACTCAGCCGATCTCAACAAAACTCACCACTCACCACTCACCATTACCGTCATTGGGGCAGGAGCGTGGGGAACTACACTGGCAAACCTGGCAAGAGCAAAGGGGCATCAGGTGAAGGTGTGGTCCCGTCGGAGTAGTGATCGCCTGCAAACAGCTTTAGCAGAGGCAGATATGGTCATTTCGGCCGTGTCTATGAAGGGCGTGCGGGCGATCGCTGAGCAAGTCCGGCAAGCAGAAATATCCTCCCATACCATCTTTGTCACTGCCACCAAAGGGCTGGATCCAGACTCTGGAAGTGAACGACAGTTGCCCCTCCTGCCTTCCCAAATCTGGCAGGCAGCGGTGCCATCTCATCCAGTTGTGGTTCTATCGGGCCCCAACCTGTCAAAAGAAATTCAACAGGGGTTACCGGCTGCCACCGTGGTTGCCAGTAATGATATGGCTGCCGCTGAAACGGTGCAGTTTGCACTCTCCTCCCCCAGTTTTCGGATTTACACCAACCCAGACATCCTGGGAGTGGAACTGGGGGGAACATTGAAAAACGTAATTGCGATCGCCGTTGGTACCTGCGATGGCTTAAAACTAGGCACCAATGCCAAGGCGGCCCTTGTCACCCGTGGTCTGGCAGAAATCATCCGCATCGGAACCCAATGGGGGGCAAAGCCCGAAACCTTTTATGGACTCTCAGGTTTGGGAGATTTACTGGCAACCTGCAACAGTTCCCTCAGCCGAAACTATCAGGTGGGTTGTGGGTTAGCCCAGGGCAAAACCCTGGATGAAGTCCTGGCTCAACTAGAAGGCACCGCCGAAGGGATCAATACTACCCAGGTGCTTGTAAAATTGGCAGCACAGCAGGGAATTTCAATGCCCATTTCTCACCAAGTCGATCGCCTGCTGAAGAGTGAAATCACCCCAGAAGCGGCAGTCGAAGCTTTGATGTTGCGGGACTATAAACCAGAAATTCACTGACCCCAAATTCATTCAGGAGCTAAGAAACCTTGGTCCAGGTCATTCAGATTATCGAAGAATTATTCAGGCAGCCCCCGGTAGCATTTGATCCTGCAAAAAGTACCCTGAAGGCCTGGATTATGTTCTGTCTGCGCGATCGCGGCTTCAAAGTTGTTTACGCCGAAAGGGGGGACTTTGCGATTCAAATGCGTGGTGGAGAAAAAATATATTTTCGCATCACCGAAAATCCTACAGACCTGGATACTTCAGTTGCCTGGATAGTACGCGATCCCAGCACAAACCAGATTAGCGTTATTCCTCCTTCCTAGGGCTTTTCCCTTTTGGCTGCTGCTCTGACTCATTAACTGACCCTGGCCCTGACAGGAGGTCTGCTCTCCAATGATCTGTAGCGGGCTCTTCTAGTGGTAGCTCTAACCATTTTTGCCTGTGGATTGAGTCTGACTGGCCTATCCAGACTTAGCATTCCCTCAACCTCCTGCCACAGAGGCAGCTTAGAATGGTGGATTTCTACCAGAGTCCAGCCCACACCCAGTAATAGAACCGAAACACTGACCACAAACAGCCCGATCGCAAGGGTGATCAGCCAATCAGCATTGACCAGCGCTCTCAAAGCCATCATAAAAGTGCTGATGACCGCAAACAAAAAAGCGTAATGGGTTGCCAGCAGGCTTTGATGGAGCACTTGATAGCGTTGCTGTAGCTGGCGCAGAGCCTTCTTTGCCTGATTCAACCGGCTTTGAAGCGGTAAAACTTTACCATTTCCCTCCATTTCACCCCGCAACTCTAGCAAATCTGAATAATGCCGACTCGCCGCTTTTAGATGCTCCTCAACAGTTGCCTGACGGATTCCTAGCCGCCCCAAAGCCAGCGCACAAGCGACCGTCAGTAACACTGAGTTTAAAATTAACTGAATTAACTGAGTTGTTTGCTCAACACTCATGGAATTTTCCTGAAGAGGATGGGGGATCTAAGCGTGCAATGAGTTAAACGCTCACAAGCTAGTGCAATTGTACTATTTTTAAGGAGCCAGGTTCCCCAGAGAAGCTTTTTATTCTCACTGCCCACACTCATAGTGTTTAGGGACTAAATTGGTTGCTTACATTACACCAAATCTGGGGACTGCAATCTAACTTTTCGTTAAGATTGCCCACTCGCCCCGAGCTTTACTTCTTCTTACTCTTCTTCACTGACTTGTTTTGCGAAGAGCCAAAACCACGGGCAGGTTCCGCTACGGGCCTGAATGCTTTTGCCGCGAGATGTTCCGCATCGACGGTGTTTCGGATCTGGCGAACCTCCGCGGGCGTTTTCAGTCCCAGTCCAATTTGCACATCCAGCCAATCCCCCGCAATATCCAGTTCCACTCGTTTGGCCGCAAATGCCCGTTCTATTGTAGGGGCTGATTCCACCGCTTTCAGCTCCAGCAGATCTGCAATTAAAAAACCGTTAAGTGCTGGATTATTTTTTATAAATTGATCAAGTTGCTGAGTAATAACAGCTACGCATTCATCCCTCGCTTCGGAATGGGTTTCAGCGATCTTGACCAGGCAGTTGGCTGCCGTTACTCGTGGATACAGTGAGTGGGATGAATCGGCAAGAAAGTCTTTGGTTGCTGGAATGGCGGCAGGTCCAATCATTGCAAAGACTTCTGGCAGTTCTTCATTAAACCAATCACTGTCTTCCAGTTCCTCGGCTACTGAAAGCAGGGGTTCGATCGCCGCTTCTGCCTTCAACTGTCCTAGCGATCGCCAGGCATGCACGGGAGCCCAAACCTCCAGGCTGTCAGAGTCTGCCCAATTCAGCTCTGGATCGGTTGCCATGCGAATCAGCTCTGGGATATGTTCCGGTTTCAGCCCCAGTTCTTCCACATAATTAGGAAAGTGACGAATTTTCCGACAGTCTCCGTAGGTCAGTAGTTTGTCTAGTGGAGGTAGATACGTATGTTCAGCCATTGGTTTGACCATCCCTTAGAAGTTTTGGAATTTTATTGCTCCGATACCTTTGCCACAACCCCTTATCCTACGCAATAGTTCCGAAAAGTTCATGGTTTAGCTAATGTCTTTTACGATTGTTGAAGCTTTCGCCACACTGTCATCCCAGAATTTTGAGCAACTGTTCCAGTTCTACTGCCGATTGCTCAATCAAGAACCGACTGTGTACCAACCCAACGTGTATGCCGAATTTTGCTTGCCAGGGATGAAATTGGGAATTTTTCGTCCTCGAGAAAAGCGCGAGGAGCGAAAGAATGCTGAGATCAGTCCTTCTGGAATGGCCCTGTGTCTGGAAGTGGAAGATTTGGAAGCGGCGATCGCTCACCTGCTTGCTCTCGACTGCCCACCTTCCGGCAATTCTATTACCGCTTCCCACGGTCGAGAAATCTACGCCTGCGATCCCGACGGGAACTGGTTAATTTTGCATGAACGAAGCGGCAAAGGATGAAAGTGAAAGGATGAAGAAGCCCTTTGTGCTATCAGTAGCCATTTTCCATCTTCCTCTCTTCTCCTTTCTGTTTTCTTTTCCCATGCTTCCTTTTCTGGCTGATTTTCGTGGTGAACTGGCTGCGCTCATGGCTGCCCTGATCTGGGCCGTCGCGTCGGTCATTTACACAGGTGTAGGACGGCACCTGTCGCCACTGTTCCTGAATCTGGCAAAAGGCTTAGTGGCGATCGCCCTCATCCTGGTTACTTTACTGCTCCAGGGTGAACTTTTCCCAGCAGTGAATGGTCATGCGATCGCGCTCCTGAGCCTGAGTGGTGCAATTGGCATTGGAATTGGTGATACAGCCTATTTTGAAGCGCTGAATTGTATTGGGGCGAGGCGATCGCTGGTCATCGAGTCCCTGGCCCCTCCATTAGCCGCCCTGCTGGCACTGATTCTTCTGCAAGAGTACCTGGAAACCGCTGCCTGGTTTGGCATTGCTCTAACCATTGCAGGCGTTACCTGGGTCGTGCTCGAACGGGTTCCCGATACTGCTTACCCTCAATTTCGACCGCTGCGAGGCGTTGGATTTAGCTTACTGGCAGCCCTTTGCCAGGCAAGTGGGGCTGTTCTCTCCAGAGCAGCCCTGGCAGGAACCAATATTAATCCCCTCTGGAGTACTCTTGTACGGCTACTGGGAGGAACCCTGGTGCTGTTGATCTGGATAGTGATCCAACGGCGCTCTTTGAAAGAGCTTAAACCCCTGAAGTCTCGCCAACTGCTGATAACATTGACTGGAACTGCCTTTGCCAGCACCTTTCTGGCAATCTGGTTGCAGCAAATCTCGCTTAAATATGCAGCTGCGGGAGTTTCCCAGGCGCTCAGTGCAACCAGTCCTCTATTTGTGATTCCAGTTGCGATCGCGATCGGCGAAAAAGTCAGCCTGCGAGCAATCATGGGAGTAATTGCCGCACTGATTGGCGTTTGGTTACTCTTCAACCGATAGCTTCTACCCAATCCCCAATTTACTTGTTATATTAGTTTACAAAGCTTTATAAAGCTTTATCAAGGAAGTTTGACGCTTCCTTTGACTGCTCTAGTTCGTTCAATTCGTAACCCTCTGTCAACCTATACCGTTTGGAGAGTCAACCATGCAAGACACAACTAAAGTTACAACTCCCGCTATTGAAGCAGATCGCAACGCCTGGAAATTTGGCTTCACCCCCCAGGCTGAACTGTGGAACGGTCGTCTGGCAATGATTGGTTTCCTGGCTGCTCTGCTAATTGAACTGTTCTCCGGCCAGGGTGTACTCCACTTCTGGGGTCTGATGTAGTTTTCTCCCTAAGAACCCGCAAGGGGTCTTCATCGGTTTGCCGCAACTTCCGCCCACTGCTGTCTTAGTGGTCAGTGGAGGTTGCGTTTTTTTTTAGGATTGGTTGTTATAGCTATAGCCACCAGGCTTAGGACGGGGTGCAGGGGTGGAACCCCTGGCTGGGGGCTGCGCCCCCACAC
>JAIMBL010000187.1 GCA_023511615.1 Leptolyngbyaceae cyanobacterium HOT.MB2.61 | reverse complement strand
AAGTAGGGCTACAGATGAACAGACTGGAACCCTTTCAGGGTTAGTGTTTGTCAATCGAAAATCGAAAATCCAAAATTGAGAATTGGTGTAAGAGCTTCTTTGTTGTCGAATACATCAAAAAATGTTGAAATATCCCCATTTTACGGTTACAAAAAAGAGAGATTAAGTTCGACTCACCTGCGGGAATAAACGAATGACCATTCGAGTTGGGATCAATGGCTTTGGCAGAATGGGACGGCTTGCGCTCCGGGCCGCCTGGGGATGGCCAGATCTGGAGTTTGTTCACATCAACGAAGTCAAAGGGGGAACGGCTGCCGCTGCCCATTTGCTCAAGTTTGACTCGGTGCACGGACGCTGGGCACCCGAAGTGGAGGCGGTCGGTGGCGATCGCGTTTGCATCGATGGCCAGTGTCTCACCTTCACCGAATACACCAAACCAGGGGATGTTCCCTGGGAAGACTTTGGTGTGGATCTGGTACTGGAATGCTCTGGTAAGTTTCGCGATCTGGAGTCTTTGGATCCCTACTTCAAACGGGGTGTACAGAAGGTGATTGTGGCGGCCCCTGTGAAAAAAGGTGCACTCAATGTGGTGATGGGCGTGAATGACTCCCTCTACAACCCCAATGAGCATCATCTACTCACGGCCGCATCCTGCACTACCAATTGCCTTGCCCCCATTGTGAAAGTGATTCATGAGGGGTTAGGCATTAACCACGGAGTGATTACCACCATTCACGATCACACAAACACTCAAACCATTGTGGATGCTCCCCACAAAGACCTGCGACGGGCACGGGCCACTGGAATGTCATTGATTCCAACAACGACTGGATCGGCAACGGCGATCGCCCTCATCTACCCCGAACTTCAAGGAAAACTCAATGGCCTGGCCGTGCGGGTTCCTTTGCTGAATGCATCCCTGACCGACTGTGTTTTTGAGGTCGCCCGTCCCACGAGTGTTGAAGAAATTAACGGCCTGTTGCAAGACGCTGCAGAAGGCTCTCTCCAAGGCATTTTGGGTTACGAAGAACGTCCCCTCGTCTCCATTGATTACAAAGACGATCCCCGCTCTGCCGTCATTGATGCCCTTTCCACAATGGTGATTGATGAAACCCAGGTCAAAATCCTGGCCTGGTATGACAACGAGTGGGGCTACGTCAATCGGATGGTGGAACTGGCCCGGAAAGTCGCTGAAAGCCTGGCTGGGAAATAGGGAGTCAGGGCTTTAAGGAGTCAGAGCTCCGTTTCTAGAACCCCCTCTCAGATATTGGAACTCAGAACTCAAAACTCAAAACTTCTCCAGTCCACCCTGTTGCCTTCTTCAAAACTCAAAGCTCATCCCCCTCTCGAAAAACTAACAACTAACCACTAACAACTAACAAGATGTCTGCCACAACTGCTTCCCAGGCCAATCTGAAAAATTACATTCTGGTCACGCTCGCTTACTGGGGGTTCACTATTACAGATGGTGCCCTGCGGATGCTGGTGCTGCTTTATTTTTATGAAATCGGCTACTCGCCGCTGGAAGTGGCGTTTCTATTTCTGTTCTATGAGATTTTTGGGATTGTCACTAATTTTCTGGGTGGCTGGATTGGTTCCCAAATGGGACTCAAAGTCACGCTTTATAGCGGGATTGGACTCCAGATATTTGCCCTGATCATGCTATCGTTGCTCAACCGGGACTGGCCGCAGGGGTTTGCCGTGCTTTATGTTATGGTGTCTCAGGCGCTTTCGGGGATTGCTAAAGACCTGACCAAGATGAGTACCAAGAGCGCAATCTGGCTGGTGGTGCCGCAGGATGCCCAGTCTTCTCTGTTTAAATGGGTGGCGATTCTAACCGGGTCTAAAAATGCTTTGAAAGGGGTTGGCTTTTTTGTGGGGGCCGCGTTGCTAACACTGGTTGGGTTTGTGCCAGCTTTGTGGATCATGGCCGGGATGCTATTTGTCCTAATGTTTACCGGATTGATGCTGCCGAGAGGGATGGGTAAGATCAAGGCAAAGGTGAAGTTCACGCAACTTTTCTCAAAGAGTCGAGAAATCAACATTCTCTCTGCTGCCCGATTCTTTCTGTTTGGCTCCAGGGATGTCTGGTTTGTTGTGGGTTTACCAGTCTTTTTACGGGGGCCATTGGGCTGGTCGTTTTACCAGGTGGGGGGATTTCTGGCGATTTGGGTGATTGGCTATGGTATTGTGCAGTCACTTGCTCCTACCTTGCTGAGGCGGTTTGGCTCTGGTCGTCCACCGCAGGCAAGCACGATTCAGTTCTGGACATTTACGTTGACAGCCATTCCGGCAGCGATCGCGATCGCCCTCCAATCCGGCGCATCTCCCAATACGGTGATCATTGTCGGTCTGCTCGTTTTTGGCGTGGTGTTTGCTTTTAACTCTGCGGTTCACTCTTACCTGGTGCTGGCATTTACAGATGATGACAAAGTAGCGCTCAATGTGGGCTTTTACTACATGGCAAATTCAGCCGGAAGGCTTGCAGGAACGGTGTTATCGGGTTTGATTTACCAGTTTTATGGCATTGTCGGCTGTTTGTGGGCTTCAACGCTGATGGTGCTTGCAGCAGGCATGATTTCGCTCAAGTTGCCGAACCCAAAACCTGCTGGAGCAATTGCCTGGAAAGCAGGAGATGGAGATTAGGGAATGGGGTAATACCATTGCGAAGAACTATAGATGGCAGAGTGAGCACGTTCAATCCGATCTAAAGATAACTTGGCTTTCATCACTGCTTTCAAATAGGACAGTTCGTTCCGCCAGGCGCTACGAGGGAGAATCATCTCTTGAGTGTCTCGTTCTGCTGAACCATCAGATAGTTCAACAGTTGAAATGGTATCCAAACGATTGGAATTGTTGTTAGACATACTAGCCTCTCTATCTCCTTTCTCTAAGACTTTCTCTAACTTTCTCTAAGAAGCGATCGCTTCACGGGAAATCACTTCATCCCACCAGCGATCGCCCCAGCTATCGGACCATTGAATTCGATCAGCCGTAAACCGGAGTGGGTCATTTTCCGCTAAGGGAGAGTGAATGGGTTCTTCCACTAAAGCAAACTCGCCATTATCAAAAGGAAGCCCACTTGCCTGTTTCTTGAGAAAAACTCGTTCCCGAATGCCACGACTGGCCTGAGTTAGCGCCCGATGATGGCAATAGGGATTGTTGCCCCGTCGATCAAAAAATACATGGGCCGTCCAGGTACATCCCCCCCGACACAACTCAGCAAATTCGCAGGTCTTGCAAAAGCCCCACAGATGCTCAGTGCCCTGAGCCGTTCCGGCAACCATATTGAATCGCAGTTCGTCGGTTTGTTCGACGATTTCTCGCAGGGAGCGATCGCGAATATTTCCGCCCGTATAGGCCGCAGTAGGCAGGGAAGGACATCCCTTAATCGCCCCATCTGCTTCAATGCCCAGAGTTGAAAGTCCTGCAGCACAGCCCTGCCAGAAACCCCACTCTTCCCCACCACCGCGTAGCAACCGCTCGTAGGGACCGTAATAGCCAATGTTGTTTCCTGGTTGCAAACGCACCCCCTCTACGGCAGCTCGACGGGCCACCCGCGCCAACATCGGATATACGTCCAGTAGCTCATAGGGCTGGAGCAAAATTTCAGCATGGTCTGCTGCATGGCCCATAGGGACTGTTAACTGAATCTGCCATGCCTTTGCCCCTGCATCTCGAATATGTTCATAAATACAGGGAAATTCCGGTGCCGACAGGCGATTGATCTGAGTGTTGCAACCAAAATAGATACCCACCTGCCGTAGATGGTTCATCGTTCTGAACGCCTGTTGCCAGGAACCTTTTTTACCGCGCAGGCGATCGTGAGTCGCTTCTAACCCATCAACCGACACCGAGACGGTTTTAATCCCCGCTGCTTTCATGCGCTGCGCCGTTTCCAGGGAAATCCCAAATCCGCCCGTGGTCATGCTGCACAACATGCCTGCCCGGTTAACGGCTGCCGCAATTTGCAACCAGTCTGGTCGCAGAAATGCCTCACCTCCAATCAAAGTCACTTCCTTAATTCCCACATCGGCCATTTGTTCAACCAGATCCAGAGCTTCTTCGGTCGAAAGTTCTTTTGTACGTGACTGTCCAGCTCTGGAACCACAATGGCTACAGGCAAGATTGCATTTCAACGTAATTTCCCAAACAGCGTAACTGGTTCTGCGGTAATCCATGATAGTGAACTCGCAAGTGGGACAGGTGAGAACCGACTGACACTTTTAAACGGGTTACTGAACTGACTGGTGTGGTCATGGGTAACTGAAAAGTGACCTGACTCCTATTACCCATGACCGATTGCAAGCATGGGCGCAGGGACTGACTGAATCCCTACTGATTGGTAGAAACAATCACACCATACAGCGGTTGAATGGGAGGCAGAGGTTTAATGGGGCGGATAGGCCACCAGATGACGCCATACATGGGTTGAACGATAGGAGCCGTACCAACAAAGCCACCAAAGACGGTTGCCAGTTCGGTTTCGCTCAGATCATTGAATTGCCCTTGTTCCTTTTCCTCCAAAACCTGAATAGCAGCCGACTCAAATTCTTCTTTGGAAAAGTTGTAACCAGCATCGGCCAAAAACTGAGTGCGGGCTTCAACTGCTGTATTTTCCAGTTGAGTTCTAAAGGTTTCGTCCTTGACCAGTTTAACCAAAAACTCTTTGACCTTTTCTAGAATTCCAACAGACATCCTTGCCTCCAATAAATCAGGAAGTTTGAGAGAAATAACTCTGATTTTCTGTCCTCCGAAATCTTTCTTGGAAGACTTACCGTAAGTATCTCGAATGTAATGGCCTTAACTCAAGCAAAAGTTTTGTTTATTAGGACATATATTAAATATTTATGTCCTCATCATTCTCTAAATAAAAAGGGATTGAACAGGTAATTTATCCCAGGGTTATTTCATTCTAAATAAGTCTTTCAATGTGTTAAGGCTGAACCCAGCCCGACGTTCACAGGTAATAAGTGTACTCAGCGGTTGCTGGTTAACCCACTCAACCAATTGTTAATTCTCTTGAAAAAATGCTTCACAGGTATGCTCATACAAATTCACCGCTTTGTAGCCTTGCCATCGACAAATTTCTCCTTTCGGTGCGCGAATCCGCGCTTTACCCCCATCGCTACTGATTTCCTCAACTGTTGCATCAGCAATGGGGAACTCGAAGGATTGCCGTTGCAGGATAATGAGACTATGTCCTGCCGCAACCAATTAAAATCCTAAATGTTTATACTCAATTATATAAGTGGGATTCACCCGACATTAACTCTACATTTATGTCTCAATTTATGTCTCAAAACTCGGATAGAACATATTTATGTCTCAAAACTTGGATAGAACATATTGAAGCGATTGAACATTTCTTGATATATATGCAAACGACTAAGAGGATAATCAAAGCTCTTAGCTGATTCAACAACCAAAACCTCAATCATTCAAAGGAGAAAGGTAATATGGCATCTATCAAAGTCAACGATCTGCATCGTGCAGGCGCTGACCTGCTCATGGATTCTGAAAGCTTCCTCAGCGATCTGGAAGATCGTGAGTTGGCTGCAACCGTCGGTGGTATTACTCCTGTAGTCACTTTCACTGCAACCTCACTTGGCACCGTTAGCGTATGGGGCGTTAGCTTTGGTACCGGCTTTGCCCTCGGAACTTTTGCCGCTGGTGCTGTTGCTGGCTACGTAGGTTCTCGCCCCTAAGCTTTGGCTCTACAGTCATTAGAACACGTAGGAGAATAACTATGGCGATTGTCATTAGCGATCTGAAGCCCGAATTCAACCTGTTTATCGATAGCGAAAGCTACCTTGATGAACTGAATGATGATGAACTGCGCGGGCTAATGGGTGGCGCTACCATTGGTGCTTATTTCCTCACTGCTGCTGTTATTTTTTTAGCTGGTGCTGCCGCTGGCGCTCTGGCTCACAGAATCGCTCACTAAACCAGTGTTAACCCCCTAAAGCTAACATCATCCAAATCGTAAGTGGAGGTCAAAATACCGTTCGAAATTTTGGCCTCCTTTCTAAGAATGCAGTTGCAAAGCAATTCTGTAGGAAGGTCTGTTCATGAACATTACACCGTATCTTATTGCGATCATTGGTCTGGCTCTTCTTGTGCATGAGGAGTATGCGCTCGCGGCGGCTATGATTGTGGTTGCATTGGGTGAGATTCTATTACCAAATCTCAACACAATGAGTGGTAATCACGCATTCATGGCCCGTTTAGGCATTACCGCAATTATTGTCTCTCTGCTTGTCTACCGACTTTTTCGCGCGTAAAGCTGTGGTATCTGACAAATCTTCTCCAGGGGCAGGTTTAGCAACCAACTGATTGATGCCAGTATTTTGACACAATCTGCCCCGCATAGGAGGAGATTCTCAGAAGGTCTATTAATCTACTTGATTGGATTTTATCAGCCAATCAAGTATAACTCTGCTCCTTAAAGTGTTGTGTTGTGAGCTAATATGCTTTTACTGAGTTATCAAAATGTTGCTCAATATCTTATTGATTCAGGTGTTTTCTCTGAAGCAGAGCTATCTGATATTCATTTGACGTCAGGTAAGAACAATGCTAAGAACTTTAGTATTATTGCAGCATTAAACAATGGGCATCATTTTCTAATTAAGCAAGAACGTCCATTGTTTTCGGGAAATTTTTGCTATGAAATTCTTAACGAATGGCAGTTTCAACGATTAATCGAAAATGTTCCCAAACTCAGTTCACTAAAGCCCTACCTCCGCGAAATGCTGTACTATGACAGCAACAATTTAATTGCTGTATACGAATATCTGGATAACTACCAAGAACTATATACAGGCATTCTAGAGCCTAGGCAGGTTTTTCCAACAGCGATTCCAACATGGCTGGGGGCGATGTTGGCTCAAATTCATCGAACGACTTTTAACTGTGAGGAGGCGTTTGCATTTGTAACTCAGGACGGTAGCTTTTGGCATCGTAAAGGAGCAGCTTTTAGATTGCTACAAGACCGTATCACACCAGAAATGCTAAGCATTGCTCCACCAGATTATATCAGGTTTATTTCTCTATACCAGCGCTATGAAAGCCTTGAACAAGCAAAGTTAGAGGCGATTGCAACCTGGCATCCATGTTGTGTTGTTCACAATGATTTGAACGTTGCCAATATTCTTGTTCATCAAGATTGGGAAGGAGTTCAAGCAACGATAGAGGCATGCGATCGCTCACTCATCAAAATCATCGATTGGGAGCGTTGCAGTTGGGGAGATCCAGTTTTTGATGTAGCCCATTTGATTGCAAACTATATCATTCTATGGCTCTCTAGTATGGTGATTGATCCAGCAATGAGCATGGAGGAATCAATCAACTCTGCAACTATTACTCTGGAGGATGTTCGTCCATCTATCATTGCATTTACGCAGGAATACCTTCAGCATTTTCCTGAAATCACAAATTATTTTCCTGAGTTTTTCAAAAAACTAATTCAGTTTATTGGACTCTCTCTCATTATCCAGACACAAGCCAAGATTGAGTATCATAAACTGCTAGCAAATAGTGATATTTACGCTCTTCAAGTCGCCAAAAGTTTGTTGTGCCGACCTCAAAGTTCTTTCTCCAGCATTTTTGGCATGAGTGAACAAGATTTTTGTAGTTTATCACTGATTTCATTCTGGACCCATTCAAAAAATTACAGAAGGGAGGGCTGGAACTGTAACCGTTATGTTAGAGACAATCATCATTTCTGACGAAGATATCTTTCAGCAGGTAAAGCTTTCCTGCCTGATTCCTACCATGATTGAAGGAATTGTTGGGCGACAGATCGTCAAACAATTTGCAATCAACAAAGCAATTACCACAGAAACCCATGAACTCCAGCAAGCAGCCGATGACTTACGCCGCCTGAACAAGCTATACAGTGCGGACGAAACCTGGGCATGGCTCCAGAAGTACCACCTGTCTGTAGATGAGTTTGAAGAACTGGCAGCTACAACTGTACTGTCTTCCAAATTGGCCCAACACCTGTTTGCCGATCAGGTAGAACCCTATTTTCTAGAACACCAGCTGGACTGTACTCGCGTGGTCATGTACGAGATCGTTCTGGATGATGAAGACCTGGCGATCGAGCTTTCCTACGCGCTCCAGGAAGGGGAAATTAATTTTTATCAGGCAGCCCACCAGTACATACAGGATCCAGAGTTACGACGACGGGGTGGATATCGGGGAATACTCCGGCGCAGCGAGCTAAAACCAGACATTTCGGTGGCGGTTTTTTCAGCCCAGCCTCCCCAAATTTTGAAACCCATTGTGACAGCTCAGGGAGCCCATTTAATCCTGGTGGAGGAACTGCTTCCAGCCGAATTGACCCAGGAATTACGGTACGAAATTCTGTCCAAGTTATTTGGAGAATGGCTGAAACAGCAGATGGAGCAAGTGGAAGTCCTTACCTGCCCCAATGCAGAATTGGCACACACATCGAATGCAATCGCTCAACCAGTACATTAAAACCTGCAAATCTCTGAGCTGAACCAGCTCAACATTAAACTCCGTTCCTGAAAAGGAACTGATTTGATGACCCAACCATCACCTTACTTGCATATTGATGCGGCATAAACACACCGCTTGATCACTTACTTCAGCGTGTTTCCTTTTCCCTCATCTCCATTTTCCCCAAGAATCTTCAAAATTTGGGCTTCATCGCTGGGGGAGATGCAAGGGCTGGTGGAAAAGGAAGGCGATCGTAGTTCGGGAGTGGCAGCAGAGGTAATCGGAATCATCCCTTCACAAACAGGTTTCTGCACCTGTTTGTGAAAAGGCTGCTCACCCACATTGGTTATTGCCGTACTAGCTTCAGTACCTGCATTACCCCTTGGAGGACCCTCATTACCTCCACCCAAAGGATTGGAAGTGAGAGACACTGTACTGATTGTCGGTTCGAAAACAATCCCTCCAAACGATCCTGAAAGACTGCGATTAGTCACTGTCGGAATCGTAGCAATGGCACCAGCTGTTCCACTAACGTCAGCAGGAAATCGGTCTGATCCAAATGGTGAAGCCGCAAAAGTTTGATAACGAATGGCTGGACCGTAGTAGAAAAGAGCCGTGTTTTCTCCCAAGTAGGCAGTAAAGTTGGGTGTAATGCTAAAAGTTGGCAGACGAACTGGGACACCGCCTACAACAAACTGTGTGCCATCACTTCCACCACCACCCGTAATTGTGACGAATTGTCCCGCCAACGGATGATTGGTTTGTGCTGTGTCAACTGAACGTCCACCATGTCGAATTTGCACAGTCGGCAAACGATCGCCCCGCCCCGCCAGGATGCTAACTGGAATCTCGTTTGGCTGAACATCCACGACAACTGTCCGTTGCCCAGTTGCGCTTACCGAAACAATCGGAACATCCGCTTCTCCAGGCTGATTGACGGCTGGAACAATGACTCCATTCGCATCCAAAACCCCTTGAGATTTTAGAAATTGAACAATGTCTTCGTTGCCAGGTGCGTCAATGTCCACTCGTCTGACTGACAAGTTTCTTAAATTTGGGTTTGGCGTAAATGTGGCTCTTGCTTGAAATAGACTGGGAGTCGTTACAGTAATCTCTGTTCCATCAAAGTTGGTGGTTGCAGTGCGGATGGTTTCAACAACCACATTCCCCGCCGTTGAATTCAATTGAACAGAGTGTAAAGCAATAATATTGTTGGTCTGAATAGTTCCCCGACTATTTAAATTCACACCAACTGAATTGCCTGAGCTATCAAGAGAAAAACCGGCCTCAATATTGCCAGTGGTAATGCTACCATTCGGGGCCGACAGAATGACACTGCCACCTGCGGGAAAAGGAACACCATAAAAATTCAATACTTGCCGGGCCTGGATCGAACCCGTCAAAATATCTCCATTAGTACTGCTGATGTTGATATTGCCACCTTCCGCTGCATTCTGACTTGTGGTTATCGCTTGAGTAATGACATTGCCTGTTGCTGTGATTACGACTGTAAGGATCTGTAAAGGAATAACTTTTACAACTCCTTTTGTGGCGAAATTGTGTAATTCCATTCTCCATGAAACCCAT
>JAIMBL010000186.1 GCA_023511615.1 Leptolyngbyaceae cyanobacterium HOT.MB2.61 | reverse complement strand
GTGATTTTTATATGAGACAGGCCTATATCCCCATCGACCTGGCAGATCGGTTGGGGGTTGACCTATCGACTGACCCCAATATTCGCAAAGTCAACTATCGGGGCGTTGTTTATGTGCGGGCAGTAGATCTGCGAGACTTTTACATTTCTGTTGGTTGGGACGCTGCCAGCCGCACGGTGATTCTTCGCTCAGCCTTACCTATTTGTCCCGGGCAGATCGATCGCATCGCCGGGCACGGCAACACTACAGAAGTGCAACTGATGATGTTTCTTAAGGCAAATAATGAAATGGGACTGACCCAGTTTCCCGACGTGGCCAGACTTTACCGGGAAGAAGGCAGCATCGAAGGCATCAACTACGACATTGCCTTCTCCCAGATGTGCCTCGAAACCAACTACCTGCGCTTCGGGGGCGATATCAGACCAGAACAAAATAACTTCGCCGGATTGGGTTCGGCGGGCGGTGCCTCTGAATTTGCCGCCTTCCCCAGTGCCCGCATCGGAATTCGAGCCCACATCCAGCACCTTAAAGCCTATGCCAACACAGAACCGTTAGTTCAGGAGTTAGTGGCTCCCCGTTTTCGGTTTGTCACCCGTGGCATTGCCCCCTTGGTGCGGCAACTGAGCGGTCGCTGGGCAGCCGACCCCCAGTACGGCGACAAGATTATGGCCATTTTGAAACGGCTTTATGAGTCTTCGGGGTTGATGTGAGCAGGAAAGGAAGGAGGGGCGGTTGTTTACTCCATCCTTCGCTCCCATCACCCTACTTCCTTACTCTTGCCTTTATTTGGCTGATTAGGCTTCGGTTTTGCTGGTTGGGGTTGATAGGCTAGCTTCAGGTTCTGAAGGGCGGTGGCAGCGGCTTTTTTGATACTGGAGTTGGGGTGATTCTGCGATCGCTGAAGCCAGGGAAGGACTCTGGGCGATCGCAGCTTACCAAGGGACTCCACGGCAGCCAGGCAAACCTCTGGCTTGGAGTCCTGGGTCAGTTTGCCTAAAGTGGGAATGAAGGCTTCTACCCGGGCTCCAGAGCGGTTGATGGCCAGGTTACCCAGGGCCGCAGCAACGGTTGCCCGCACGCGGCTATCGGCGTGGTTGGCATAGCGCATCAAGGAACTCGCCCGATGTAGTTGCCCGGAGTGTCCCCAACGAGCAAGGGTTTCATTCAGGGTTGCAGTGCTGGTCGGGATGGGACTCAAATCAGTGGATGGTAGGGATGAGGAAACAACAGCGGCTTCAATCCCTGACTCTATCTGTGCCTCTGATGCCACGCTTGGAGAATCGACCGGGGGCATAGAGGGGGATTCTACGGTTGGAGGCGCTGAAACGGGCCCACTGGTTTCGGATTCGTCCTCCAGCCACGGATCAGGAATAATGACTGGCTCCCTTCGAGGCAATTCTGCTGGGGGATATTCCGCCGCTGAATTGGCGATCGTATCAGCCTGGGCAGAATCCTCTCCAGTAGGAGTAGATGGAACTCCTGGCTCGATAGGGGTAGGAGTCGTCTCAACTGGTCGTTCAATAGTGGGTGGAGAAATCATGGCGTTCTCTTTCCGGCGCGAACGCTTTTCCCAAACCCAATATCCCGCTGCAGTTCCTGCTAGCACAGCAAGAGCAGCCAGTATCCCATACAGAGCAGACATTCCTTCTCTCCAACAGTCATCAGTGGGTATCCATACCCCAATTTGCCATGATGTTGGTGATAAATATTACATTTTGAAACGATTCTTGTTATGGCGTTCCTGGGGAGTCAATTCAATTCAGTTCGCTCTGGTTCAGTTCGCTCTGGCCTAATGGCCAGTCGAACCTGGTCAAGAACTCGTACAGCAACCTGTTCAGGCGTTTCGCCAGGCTGATGAATGACTCTAACGTCTGCCTGGGCGTAGAGCGGTTGACGTTGATTGAGCAGGGTTTGGAGGCGAGCAGCAGGGTCAGCTTCCTGTAACAAGGGACGGGCGGTGTCTCCCTCAAGCCTTGCCTGAAGATGCTCAACCGGTACATCCAGCCAGACTACAATCCCATGCCGCAAGTAACCCCAATTTTCCCGTTTGAGAACAATGCCGCCTCCGGTTGCGATCGCCAATCGGGTATAAGCCGATAATTCTGCCAGCACCTGGCTCTCCAGAGCCCGAAAAGCCAACTCTCCCGACTCCGCAAAAATTTGACTAATGGGTTGCCCCGCTACTCGCTCAATCACCTTATCGGTATCAAAAAAGCGATAGCCTAAGCGATCAGCCAGCAATTGCCCCACCGTTGTTTTTCCTGCGCCCATCATGCCAATCAGGTAAAGATTGACACCCTTCAACCAGTCACCCATCGTTTATGATTCTGGACAATTGAGTGTATCCCGTGTCTTCCGCTGCGTTACAGGATTCGTTCCCCTTGCTGCTTTGCACAGTAACATTTGAGCATCCTGCCGCACCTCAACATCGGTGAAATCGGCTCCATCAATAATGGCACCATCGAATTTCGCGTTAAAAGCAAAAGCCCCTTCTAACACAGCATTTTTCAGGTTAGCTGCAGTCAGTCGGGCTGTATCCAATGTGGCACCACTCAAGTTAGCACCCTCCAGATTGGCCCCTTCCAGATTGGCCCCAAAGAAGCTGACTCCCCGCAGGTCAGCATTCTTAAAATTGGTACCTCGCAAGTTGGCTCTCGTGAAACTGGAATCTGTCAAAACTTGCTCGGAGAAGTCTGCACCCACCAAAAACTCACTATTGTAGTCATCTGCAAGTGCAGGAGCGAAACCAGCCCATCCAACAGCCCAAAAGACACCAATCCATAAAAAAGCACAAGAGAAGATAATCCCCTGCTTGTACAACGACTTCAGTAAGGCGGCAAACTGGTTACGACTCCAAAAACTGGTGTCATTCATCGGTCTGCTATTCATTGCGTTCACACACCCATAAACACAAACCAACTGACAGGCTAAAGTCAAACCGCCTCCAGCCCAACAAACGATTAAGCAAAGTTGGTACCATCCTGATACTACCGGAATCCGCTCTCCTTTCCCCTGGAAAGACTTAAACTGAAACAGTTAGGGAAATCTAGATCCATGCCGCAGAAGCCCAATCCAAAATCTTCCTGTTCCCAAACCGTTCTTAGTCAATCCATCCAACGTTCAAAATCGCTTGACCTGGGTGCTCTGGGTGAAGAGCTAGTTGCTCAATGGTTACAGGAACGTGGATGGCAGCTTTTGGAGCAGCGCTGGCACTGCCGTTGGGGAGAACTGGATCTCGTCATTGCCCAGGCGGATCCAGCCAATCCTGTTCGCCTTCTCTCCGTTGCTTTTGTTGAAGTCAAAACTCGGAGCCGGGGAAATTGGGACGCCAATGGGTCACTAGCCATTACCCTCCAGAAACAGGTCAAGCTCTGGAAAACGGCTCAATTATTTCTGGCTGCCCACCCACACCTGGCAGAGCTCCCCTGTCGATTTGATGTAGCATTGGTGACCTGTTCCCCCACTCAAGCAGGTACCTCCATAACAGGAGAAGCTTCTATTGTTCAGGCAAACTATCGCCTGATTCTGCAAGATTACATTATGGCAGCCTTTACGTTGTAGGGCTCTCCTACAAGTCCTGCTGAGAGTGGTTACTGAGGAACAGGTAGAGCTGGACTTAGGGGCGTTGCTGAAAAGCAGGATGAACTGAAACGAAGTTTCAAGCATTCAGCACCTTTTTCATCCGCAGATTCAGCAACGCCGACTTAGAACAGAGTGCAGCGGTGGAACTCCAGACTGGGGGCAAAGAAGCCCCCGCACCTCCCTTAAACCCAGTGTCCTCAGCAAACAATTAAGTGTTGGGCGAAAGCTAAGTTTCCAGGAACCCGCACCTCCCTTAAACCCAGTGTCCTCAGCAAACTGGCGACAGCTATAGTATGGATAGGTGAACGAGTCGATGAGTTTTGGCACCTATCACCTTTCTGCTCCTCTATCCCTTGTGTCTCAGGCAAGCGTTTCGGGACAGTAGCCTAAACCCTGAACAAACTGCTTGCGGAACTCTTCGATCTCTTCCCGATCTGGCTGTCCATGAGATACGACAGCTACCTGATAACGATGCATTACATCAATGGGAGATTGCCCTGTTTCTAGACCCCAAAGTGCCATCTGCACTCGAATGTTGGGTTCGAAGGGGACTCCCAGTTCATTCATGAATGCCTGAAAATCACCATGTTGCTGGGGTTCCAGGTACTGGCTCATCTTTACACGGACAATCCAGCCGTCAATCTGGTGAATGACTGTCAAGAACAAAACCGGAAGATGTTTGGAGGTATGCAGATATTCAACAATCCTCAAGGTGAGGCTAGCATTAGCAAGGTAGTAGAGGTAGTCCATGAGCAATCCTCCTGACCCAGTGAAGGGCATACACCTATATGGTTCCTTAATGCTTGGCCTGTAACCAGGGGAAAAGCCCCCGTTCTGATGAGGGTTTTCCCCCAAGTGTGTTCCTCCTGAACGACTCAATCCTGCAAAGAATTTCTATCGAAGAATTTCTGTAACGATGGATCAATTTCTGGCTGCCTACGATTACCCGCTCCCGCCTGCGCAGATTGCCCAAACACCTGCCGTTCCAAGGGATAGCTCGCGATTATTGGTGGTGAAGGATGCTGTTCAACATGTCCATGCAGTTTTTCGAGAGTTGCCTGATTTACTGAGACCGGGGGATTTGCTGGTCCTCAACAATACACGGGTTATTCCGGCGCGGCTTTTTGGGTATAAACCCGGTGGGTTGCGGGTAGAAATTCTCTTGCTGGAACCCCGGTTGGAAGCAAACTGCTGGTTGGTACTGGTTAAACCAGGGCGACGATTGAAGCCAGGAGTACGGATTTTGTTTGGCAGCCAGGGGGAGGGAGAAGCGGGAAGTGCAACAGTGCTGGCAACGGATGCTGAGACAGGAGGGCGAGTTTTGCAGTTTGAAGTGCCGCCGGGTGAGACGCTGGAGGCAATGATTGAACGCCTGGGACAGGTGCCGTTGCCCCCTTACATTACGGACACTGAGGCCAGCCCAGACCAGTATCAGACGGTTTATGCGACTCGTCCGGGGGCAGTGGCTGCTCCGACGGCAGGATTGCACTTTACTCCAGAGTTGCTGCAACGATTAGGGGAACGGGGGATTCACCAGGCATTTGTGACGTTGCACGTGGGGGTTGGTACGTTCCGTCCAGTGGAAGCCGAGGAAATTACGGCTCACCGAATGCATGCGGAATGGGTAGAGGTGCCGGAACAGACGGTTGAGCAGATTCACCAGACGAAGGCCGCGGGGGGACGAATCATTGCCGTGGGGACGACGGTGGTGCGATCGCTTGAGGGCGCTGCCCAATCTGGAGTGCTTCAGCCTTTTCGTGGAAAGACGGATCTGTTTATCTATCCTGGTTACCAGTGGCGCGTGATTGACGGTTTAATTACCAATTTTCATTTGCCTAAGTCCAGCCTGTTGATGCTGGTGAGTGCCTTGATTGGGCGGCAACGATTGCTGAATTTGTATCAGATAGCGATCGCCGAAGGATACCGCTTCTATTCTTTTGGTGATGCGATGTTGATTTTGCCAGAAGCCAGGATAGAGGCTTGAAGATTCGTGGCCTTGACCTCGCTGACCAGGGCTCTTCATTGCCCCTTTGAGGAAAGCGAGCGCTTTACCTGCGCTTCAAACTGGCAATGCTGCGGTCATTTGGGTAGAAGAGGTTGCCGCTCCAGAGTAAATAACTCCGCGTTGAATATCCAGCGTAACAATCTCTCCATCTCGAATTAGAGACGTGGCATTCTTGACACCGATAATGGCAGGGACGCGCAACTGCTGGCTGATGACGGCTGAGTGACTTTTGAGACTGCCGTCTTCGGTAATAATGCCAGCGGCTTTTTTAATGGCATCCACAAATTCAGCTCTGGTATCCCGTGCCACCAGGATTTCGCCGGGGTTGAAATGGGTCGTTTCCGCACTGCTGCGAATTACCCTGGCGCGACCACTAACAGAACCCTGACCAATTCCAACGCCTTTGCCACGCACAGCCGTCACCACTTCAACCTTGATCAGATCCGTGGAGCCAGAAACCCCCTGGAGGGTTCCTGCTGTCATTACAACCAGATCCCCCTCCTTCAGCAGGTAATTTTCCTGGGCTACGCTAATGGCAGCCTGAAAGGTTTGGCCAGTGGAGGGCAAATCAAGCACAAGCAGCGGCTTGATGCCCCAGACAAGCTGCAGTTGCCGTGCTACATCTACATGGGGAGTCACGGCCAGGATTGGCTTTTTAGGACGGAATTTGGAGACGTTGCGGGCGGTTGCACCGGTTTTTGTCAGCGTCATGATGGCGGCGGCATCCAGTTGCTCAGCAATCTGCCGCACGGCACAACTGATGGCATTGGGAATGGAGCGTCCGCTGTCTTCGACGGCCCGGTTAGCCTCTTCTTTTTCAATCCGAATGGCGATCGTCGCCATTGTGGCAACTGCTTCAACTGGGTACTTTCCTACTGCGGTCTCGTTTGAGAGCATAACCGCATCAGTGCCATCCAGAATGGCATTGGCAACGTCAGAAATTTCGGCGCGGGTAGGGCGGGGGCTGTTTACCATGCTGTCCAGCATCTGAGTGGCAGTGATGACGGGGATACCCATGCGATTTGCAGTGGCGATCAACCGTTTTTGAAGGATTGGCACATCTTCTGCTGGAAGTTCTACCCCCAGGTCACCCCGCGCTACCATCACCCCGTCACTAATCGAGAGGATGGCTTCCATCTCTTCGATCGCCTCATGCTTCTCAATCTTCACGATCACAGGCACATTTTTCCCCGCGCTCGAAATCAACTCCTTAATCTCCAATACATCCTGGGGATTGCGGACGAAACTGAGAGCAACCCAGTCTACTCCCTGATCCAGACCGAACATCAGGTCTTTTTTATCCTTGTCTGTCAGGGCTTTGATAGATAGATAAACCCCTGGAAAGTTAACGCCCTTATTATTGGAAAGAGTTCCGCCTACAACAGTGCAACAGTGTAATTCCCCAGCTGCCCGGTCAACCTTCTCAACTTGCATTTCAACCTTGCCGTCATCCAGCAGGATTGTTGCCCCTTCGGGAACTTCATCGGCCAGATATTTGTAGGTAATGGAACTAATTTCCTGGGTACCGACGACGGGCTTGCTGGTCAGGATGAAGCGATCGCCCTTCTTCAATACAATTGAACCGTTCTCAAATCGTCCCAGGCGGATTTTGGGTCCCTGCAAGTCTTGTAGAATACCAACCGGCTGATTCAACTCAAAGGAGGTTTGCCGGATCAGGCGAATACTGCGCTGATGGTCGTCATGGGTACCGTGGGAAAAGTTGAGGCGAAAGGTTGTCGCCCCCGCTTCAATCAGGGCACGCAAAACATCTGGGCTGCTGGTAGCGGGGCCGATTGTAGCCACAATCTTAGTTCGACGTTGAGAATTCTGTAACTGCATGAATGCAAATGAAGAAGAACGGCAGAGGTTAATCTGAAGAATCGACTAGCGTCAGTTTCCCGCATTTTGATAGAGTGGTGCAAGTCTCTGAGCCAGGGTGAGAGGCCGCCAAACTTGGCAGAGACAAGTAGCATTCCAGGTGCTAGCACACCTTCAAGGTGAAAGTAATTTTAACCAAAAGTGGATAAGTCTTTATACTCACTAAATTTGAAATTACTTAGTAGTGGTAACGCGATCGCACAACGGATAGTATCACGCTTGACAGTCACCCATGCGCCAACTTGTTCTGGCAATAAGGGGTGAGGGGAGTTGCCAATTGATGATTGTTGGTTCAAATCGATATCACTTTAAGATTTTCTTCACTGGTATTTTCTCTCGTCCCTTGTATTGTTGCTGTTGGCTAGTCTGTTTCTAGCAAAATCCTTCTTGCAGGCAGGCCAAATCATCTTGCAGGCAGATTAAATAGTTAGCCGATTAGGCGAGACTTTCAGTCAAAAGCGATTTACTGGAGAAGAAATCATGGGTTGGCTACAAAGATTATTTGGCATGGAAAAGCCTCAAAATGCTCAGGTGAATCCTTCGCCAGCTCCCGCTGCGGCTTCAGGTGAAGCAATCCCTCCCGAACGGGTTGGGCTTAATGGAGAGTATGACCAGAGTGGCCTTGCCAAGCGGGTTGCCCTTGCATTTGACCAGGATCCCGAATTGGATGACATCGATACCCTGTGGGTTGCCCAGCTAGGTACTACTGTTGTGCTGAAGGGCAAAGTCCCCACTCAGAGTATTCTGGACAAGATGGTATCAGTTGCCAGGAGTGTAAATGGTGCAACAGATGTAACCACCGATCAGGTTACGGTTGGCAAATAGCTTTCACTGAATTTACCCATTTCCAATTCTCCTGTTTTTGCCTTTATAACGGCACAGACTGGAGATTTTTTATGGTATGACTTCTCAGGCCCCTGACTTTTTAATCAATTCTGAACCTGGGTTGAATGATTCATGATGATCTGGACACTATCTGAGTGAATCGAACAGAGCTGATGAAGAAGCTAGAGATCTCCAGCTTCCAAGTAACCCACTGCGTGTAATACTATGGGGCTTGCCAAATTAAGAAAGTTCACTCTGCCATGCCAAATGCGTTTGTAATCGGTCTCGGAAAATCAGGAGTGGCGGCGGCGCGATTACTCAAACGGAAAGGTTGGCAGGTGATGGTAAAGGATCGGGGAACCTCTGACTCCCTTCGACGACAGCAGCAGGAACTGGAAGCAGAGGGAATTGCCGTTAGCCTGGAAGATCCCTTTACTCCTGATACGCTGTCTGCCGCAGAAATTCAACAGATTGTGGTGAGTCCGGGGGTACCGTGGGATGTGCCAGGGCTGGTAAGGGCGCGGGAATTGGGAATCGAAACCATTGGCGAAATGGAGTTGGCCTGGCGCCATCTCAGCGATCGCCCCTGGGTAGGAGTCACCGGAACCAATGGCAAAACTACGACTACGGCTTTGATTGCTGCCATTTTCCAGGCAGCGGGGTTCGATGCTCCAGCCTTTGGCAACATTGGCCTGGCGGCCTGTGAGGTGGCCCTGGGAGCGAAAAAGCCAGACTGGGCGATCGCCGAACTCAGCAGCTATCAAATCGAGTCTTCTCCTTCCATTACTCCCCAAATCGCCGTTTGGACGACCTTTACGCC
The DNA here is from genome assembly GCA_023511615.1 of Leptolyngbyaceae cyanobacterium HOT.MB2.61. Classification (GTDB taxonomy): domain Bacteria; phylum Cyanobacteriota; class Cyanobacteriia; order Leptolyngbyales; family Leptolyngbyaceae; genus Leptothermofonsia. Next base: position 883 of record JAIMBL010000186.1, on the reverse strand, counting down.
CGACCACCTGGACCGCCACAAAACCCTGGAAAACTACTACCAAATCAAAGCCCACCTGCTGAGTCAGGCAAAGTACCAGGTTCTAAACGGAGATGATCCCTACCTGCGCACGGTAGGGCAGCAACGAAAAACTCCCACCCGCCCCGACACCTGCTGGACCAGCACCCAGGGGAAAGCAGGCTTGCTGGGAGAGCCAGGTTTGGGAGTTTATATTGAAGATGCCTGGGTGCGAACTGAGAAAGAACTAATCTTACCCCTCAGCCTGCTGCGAATGCCCGGCAGGCATAACCAGCAAAATTTACTGATGGCCGTAGCGGCTTCCAGGTTGGCGGGTATTGAAAAGGGTGCGATCGCCCAGGCCATCGCCACCTTTCCCGGCGTCCCCCATCGGCTAGAACACATCTGCACCTGGCAGAGAATTGACTTCATCAACGACAGCAAAGCAACCAACTATGATGCTGCTCAAGTCGGCCTGTCTGCAGTCAAAAGTCCTGTGATTCTAATTGCAGGCGGCGAAGCCAAAACTGGTGATGATAGCGCCTGGATTGCCACAATTCAAGCCAAAGCAGCGGCTGTACTATTGATTGGTGATGCTGCTCCTGCCTTTGCCGAACGATTAGAGCAAGCAGGCTACTCTAACCTGGAAATTGTAGAAACCCTGGAACAGGCGGTACCGAGATCAGCAGAACTTGCCAAGCAGTATGCTGCCCAAGTTGTATTGCTCTCTCCTGCTTGCGCCAGTTTCGACCAGTACCAGAACTTTGAGCAGCGCGGCGATCACTTCCGCCAACTATGTTTAGAACTACTATAGCGTTCACAAATAGGTTATGAACAAGGGGGTGTGGGGGCTTCCCCCCAAGCAGGGGTGGAACTCCTGCACCCC
>JAIMBL010000185.1 GCA_023511615.1 Leptolyngbyaceae cyanobacterium HOT.MB2.61 | reverse complement strand
CCACTGCACCCCGTCCTAACCAAAATGACTACCGCTATGTCTGCTGTCCCTGGTCTGCCGCCTGTTACAATTGCCGCTCAACGTTTAGCATGCGACGGTAGGAAATCCAGCCCATCCCAATCATAGCCAGGGCAAAACTGAGCAAAACCCAGAGGTGAACTGAAATTTCTGAAAAACTCTTTCCATCTGCGGCCACCTGGGTGAGGGCTTCATTCATGTGGTAAATCGGATTGTACTGAGCGAGATTGAGCAAGGATTGGGGAAAGATAAAGGCCGGAACAAAGGCTCCTCCTAGAATCAGCAAGGGTACGCCAAAGGTTGCGACCAGAGCATTGACATCTTCAGTCCGGCGAGCAAATTGAGTTCCCAAAATAAAGCCAACCCCTACATAGAACAAAATACTCAGGAGAATAATGAGCCCGCCCAAAGGGAGAGAACCGCGGAACTGAGCTCCAAGACTAGCCGCGATCGCCCCAATCAAAAAAGTCTGCCCAAGGGCGATCGCCAAATGCGCCACAAAAATGCCCAAAAAGTAGGAAGTACCGCTTAATGGCGAGAGAAACAACCGCCTTAAAGTCCGATGCTCCCGCTCAGCTACCACTGTGGCCACACTTCCCCCCAAACAACTGAAGAACAGAGCTGCCCCGACTAATGTTGCTGGAGCCGCCCGCTCAAAGGCTTCCTGGAAGGACAAATTCTCCTTTGCTCGCTCGGCATAGATGAATCCGTTCAGGAGCAACACTGCGACTGGAAAAATCGTCCAAAAAATCAGGCTCCGCCGTCGTCGCCCCAGTTCAATCAGGATTCGGTGAGCTACCGCAAGCGTTTCGTGCCAGTACTTCATCATTTAGTGAAAAGAAAAGACAGTTAAAAGAAAATAACCTACAGGTGTTGCACAAACCAGGAGTCCCGTAGTTAACTATTACTCTGCCAGGCAGAGTTTATGAGGATTACGACCCAACTCAAAATTCCTCATATCAATCCTTTGTAAGGCTCTCCTGAGAGTTTGGTGATAAGTGACGCTTATCATCAAAAAAATCATATTCCAGGGATTTTGTTTTAGATGAAAGAGTCGCTTAGGCTACTCTTTCATTGGCAAGCCAGGAGAATCCTTTGTAAGCTGCGTAGATCAACTCCACCGCCTGCGGCACCTCCCCCTGGCAAGAGGAGGTTGGGAGAAGTCAGAGTTATATGCAACCTTACAGAGAATTGGTATTCATTGGGATTTCTCGTGCATGATCTGCTCATAAAATTTCAGCTGTCATGGTATCGTGTTAGCTTTTTAGCTCTGTTTCTAGTAGATAATCCCAAATTTTGCTAAAGAATTTCAAAAAACTCCTGGTTTTCGGGTGATTCGGCTTTTCAATAGCTGAGAGTTAATTATTCTTCTTTTCTAACATTCCTGAGATGATTCCCAAGAACTGCGAATTAAATAACTCCAGGGACTCACCCCGCTTGTGACAAATTCTCTGCTCTGGAAGGGAGAGACATCAACTCAGATCAAAGATGCGTGTTGTTTAATCCCTGTTCCTCAATTATCTTTTCCTGATTAACCTCTAACGACTGTTCATGACTCGGCTATCTAATTTTTTCCTCCAGCCATCCTTTTCTCGTCGGACAATTCTCAAACTGTTTGGGGTTGGGGCGGTTGGGGGAATGCTTGGTTATTCTCGCTTTTCAAAGCCTCAGCCAACAATATTTCAACAGGATGCCCTCACCCTACCAAAGCGTATCAGTGAATCCCGCAGCGTTGTGGTGGTCGGTGGTGGACTGGCGGGTCTTGCCTGCGCCTACGAGCTAAGCCAGCGGGGGTTTAGCGTTACCCTGTTAGAGAAAGCGCCCCAGCTTGGCGGCAAGATTGCCAGTTGGACAGTTGACGTCAATGGGCAACCCTTCATCATGGAGCATGGCTTCCACGGCTTCTTTCCCCAGTACTACAACCTCTGGAGCCTGGTGGATGAACTGAAGGTCAAGCAAAACTTTAAGTCGTTGAATTTCTACTCTGTGGTTTACAGGGGCGATCGCTACAAACCAGAGGTGTTTCGTCCCAGTCACTCCGCCTTTCCCTGGAACATTGTGGATCTGGCCATCTCCTCAACCAACCGCCTGCGCTGGGGACTCAACCTGACCAAGTATGAGCACTGGCAGGTGTTCCGTGAAATTACTGGTTTCGATTCAACCCGGAGCTTTCAGCGGCTCGACGATATTTCCGTCGCTGAATGGGTGCAGCGGGATTTTCCTCAGGGGCTTTACGATCTGTACTTTCTGCCCTTTGCCAAGTCCAGCCTCAACGCTCCTGATGCCCTGAGTGCGGGAGAACTGATGCAGTTCTTCCATTTCTACTTCTTTGGCAATCCTGAAGGGTTGGCCTTTAATGGCACCCGGCAGGATATGAGTAGTAGCTTCGTCCAGCCGATCGCCCATTCCATCTTGAACAAGGGTGGCAGGATCCTGACTGAAGCCACCATCAGCAATATTCACTGGGAGGGACAACAAATTGCTTCCCTCACTTACCAGCAGGGAAATGCAGGCAGTTCCGTCCCATTCTGGATAGATACGAATTTGGCGTTGAATCAGGAATTGGGCAGCCTCCACTTTTATGGTGGCGGAGATGAGGTCTATGCCGTTAAAGGAAAGGAGAATGGGCAGGCTCTTTCGCTCACCTGCACCCACCAGGGCTGTGTCGTGAAACCCGATGCCAATGGCGAGTTTCACTGTCCCTGTCATGGGGCTGTGTTTGATCAGGAAGGGCGGGTTTTGCGGGGGCCAGCCCGGCGAGATCTGGCCCGCTTCAAAATTCTTAAGCAGGAGGAGGAGCGGCTTCAGCTTGTGGCCGCCAAACCAGAGGTTGCTCCAGTGGCGACAGAAACGATAACCGCCGACTATTATGTGTTTGCTGCCGATGTGGTAGGGATGCGACGGCTGTTTGCCGCCATGACTGGAGATGTTTATATCCCGGTGAAGGAACAGGTGGAAAAGCTGGCGATCGCCGATCCCTTTGCTGTCTGCCGTTTCTGGTTCGACCGTGATTTTGAGTGGCAACACAGCTGGTTCACATCCCTTTCTGGCTATCGTTTGACCGATAGCATCACCCTTTACCACCGGATTCAGGACGACTACATGGCCTGGGCGAAGAAGACGGGTGGCAGTGTGGTAGAGCTTCACGCTTACTGCTACAAGGAAAGGGAATTCCCCACCCAGGAAGCGCTATTAACCACTTTTCAGGAGGAGCTTTACGACATTGTGCCTGCTCTGCGGGAAGCGACCCTGCTCCATCGGGAACTGGTGAACCAGAAAAACTTCTCTGGTTTTCCACCTGGCAGTCACCGCGATCGCCCCGAAACCACAACCTCTGTTGCCAATCTCTTTTTTGCTGGAGACTGGGTTAAAATGCCCTTCCCCTGTGGGTTAATGGAACGTGCCATCAGCAGTGGTCTGCTGGCCAGCAATGCCATCCTCCGGGCTGAAGGGCTGCAACGCCGAACACTGCTTACGGTCAATCCACAAGGGATTCTATCGATTTTTACGTGAGTGATTATGACTGCCTCTCCCCTCATTTCTTCCCAACTGGATGTACGCCAACTGGGAATCAATCCCAATCACTGGTATGTTGTTGCCCAGGCCGACGAAGTCAAAGATCAGCCCGTTGGTGTAGCGCTGTGGAAGCAGGCAATTGTCCTTTACCGGGATAGCCAGGGTCACATTCGCGCCCTGGAAGATTCCTGCCCGCACCGCTTTGTTAAGCTCAGTCGGGGGAAGGTGGTCGAGGATGAACTGGAATGTGCCTATCACGGCTGGCGGATTAACGCTGCCGGGGAATGTGCCGCCGTTCCCTATTTAGCTGAGAATCAAAAGCTTCCTACCTGCAAAATTCGCCGCTACCCGGTGAAGGAGCAGGATGGCTTTATCTGGTTGTTTCCCGGTAATTCAAACCTGGCAGAAACGGTAGCACCTATGGGTCTACCGGAGTGGAATCATCTGAATTACATTGGTTCATTTACGGTGATTGACGCCGAGGCTCACTTCTCCTACCTGATTGAGAACCTGATGGATATGTACCACGGGCATCTGCATCAGGACTGGCAGGCGTGGGCAGACCCAGTTCTACAAGAGCTGGAGGAAACAGGCGATCGCGTCGATGCCCATTACATGGCCCAAAATTACTACCGGATCGACAAAATCTGGTCCGTTTCCCAGCTTTTCTTTCCCCACTTGCGTCGCCTCCACCCTGACCCACTGGATGTGAGTTACGTCTACCCCCACTGGAAATCCCGTCTGGGTGACGACTTCAAAATCTATTGCCTGTTCTGCCCGGTCAGCCCAACCCACACTCGCGCTTACCTGGTTCACTTCACCTCTCTAGAGGCCTTTCCCAGGTTGCATAAACTTCCCACTGCCTTTCGCCGCTTCCTCAAAAACCGCCTGTTCAACACCGCTAGAGGACTTTTGCAAGGTCTGGTCGTTCAGGATGTAGCAATGATCGAAGATGAGCAACAGGCATACCTCAAGAATCCAGAACGCCGTCCCCACGAACTGAACCGTGCCCTTGTGAGTGTTCAGCGCTTAATTCGTAACCAGGCGATGATTCAGGTGACTTCGCGATCGCAGTCTGATTGGGATGAGGCATTGACAGAGTTTTCCAGTTGAGTTAGCCAAATTCTCTAACCTGGATTATTCACGAATCGGCAAAAGAAGGACGAGAAAAAGATCTTGAAACCGAATAAAATCAGGCTCTCTAGAAAATTAATCATCCTCATTTTGCCACGACAGCGTGTGATTCAGACCTGCGCTACGATTTTTATTTACATTGGTCTCTAGTTGTTCGCTTTTCTGATTTAGAACTGAGTTCCGATGTATCTGTTTAGCGTTAGCGTAGTTGTATGGAAATCAGTAACACCTGCTTTAGCCACCGGATCCTAAGGTAGAGATAGATGCTCTTCAGTCTTAATCCAGGGGGGGAGGTTTCGTATCTCAGTCTCCATTAGCGTCTTTCCCCGTTAACGAGGGAGCCATTTCACGCTACTCTTTCACCGGCAAGTCGGGAAAACCAAGCAAGTGTAGGGGTGACGGAATGTCTCCACAGGGTTTCATGTATCAGGTTTAGAAAATTACCTACCTTAGAGGCTCAGGTCTAAACTTAAGACGTACTCATAATGAGTACATTTTAGACTATACTGAAAAAAGTAAAGTCTAGGGTGATGTTCTAGACGTGTAGATCAGGGGTGTTAAATTCCACCTGCAAAGGCAGTTTCTAGAAAGCCATCCCCATGTCTAGAACACGACCAAGTCTAGAAACCTAAAAGGAACTGGCTCTATGGTTAAGATCGTTGGTATCGCTGGAAGTTTGAGACCTGGCTCCTACAGTCAGCAAGCCTTAAAGATTGTTGCGGAGCGTGTCAAAGCTCTAGGAACAGAGGTCGAAATTTTAGATTTACGACAACTGAATCTTCCTTTTTGTGATGGTAGTGACGAGTATCCTGACTATCCAGACGTTGAAAAGCTCCGCAAAGCGGTACTGGAAGCGGATGGAATCATCCTCGTAACGCCTGAATACCATGGCAGCCTCAGCGGTGTCCTGAAAAATGCCCTCGACCTGATGGGCTTTGAACATTTTTCTGGCAAGGTAACCGGGTTGATCAGTATATTGGGTGGGCAATCCAACAGCAATGCTCTGAATGATATGCGAACCATCATGCGGTGGATTCATGCCTGGACAATTCCAGAGCAGGTTGCGATTGGACAGGCGTGGAAAGCTTTTGACGAGGCAGGTAATTTGCAGGACGAAAATCTTTCCAAACGTCTGGATGCATTTGCTCAAAGTCTGGTCGAAAATACTCAAAAGCTGCGAGGAGTAGCTCAAAGAGGATTGTCAGTTGCTTAAGCGGCTGCAAATCAGGCTCAGCTGTAAGAAGACGGCCATCTTAAGGGGAATGCGGAGTTAGCACGGGTGGTTAACGCGATCATTAATCATGCAGGTGGACCTGACAAGGTAATGATGAGCGGCGCTAGCCGCCATCATTGACGACTCAAAAATCATTACGATTTGGGCACCACTATCATGCAGATTGCTGTACAAATGTGAACCAGGATTTGCTGAAGCAAACTTCAGATCTAATCACACAAATAACAGGAGTCCAACAGCAGTAGTCATTGTGATTAGGACGAGGTGCAGGGGTTCTTCCGATTAATTCTGTCTACCTACTTAGAAGTCGATGCGAAAGCGGTAGTAGGTATTAATCGTGGAAAGACGAAAATCATTGTTGATATAGACTGGTCATGCGTTCGTAAATTGATCGACCTGCAAGGGATTGTATAAATGTTTGTGTCAAAGGTCAGGAGTTGAGATCTAATGAACTACTGAACCAAAGACATAAGTACTATGACTTTTCAACCTGAATTGCTTGATCAACTCTTGCAAGGCTACGAGAAACCCGAAGACCTGCTGGGCGAAGGCGGTATTTTGAAACAATTGACCAAAGCCTTAGTAGAACGCTGTTTAGAGGCAGAAATGAAGACGCATCTTGAGGGGCAAAAACCTCAAACCCAAGCTGCAAAACCTGGCACTCGTCGCAATGGGCATAGCAAGAAAACGATTAAAGGAGAGTTTGGTGAAGCTGAAATCGCCGTTCCGCGTGACCGAGACTCCGAATTTGAACCCGTCATTGTCAAGAAGCACCAGACTCGCTTCGACGGGTTTGATGACAAGATATTGTCCTTGTATGCACGCGGAATGAGCACCCGTGACATCCAAGCTCAACTGCAAGACTTGTATGGAGTCGAAGTATCGGCTGGACTGATTTCCAACGTGACTGACGCAGTCGAAGAAGAGCGTAAACTCTGGCAGAATCGCCCCTTAGAGCGAGTGGATCCGATTGTTTACTTTGATGCCCTAGTGGTCAAAGTTCGTCAGGATGGGCGAGTGATCAACAAAGCCATTCACCTGGCTTTAGCCGTCAATCTGTCAGGCAACAAGGAACTCTTGGGCATGTGGATGACCCAAAACGAATCCTCTAAATTCTGGCTTCAGGTGCTCACCGAGCTACAGAACCGGGGACTCTCAAGGACATCTTCATCGCCTGTTGTGATGGCTTGACGGGCTTCCCAGAAGCAATAGAAGCCCTGTTTCCCAAAACCACAGTGCAGTGGTGCATCGTTCACATGGTCCGCAATTCCTTGAGCTATGTGTCCTACAAAGACCGTAAAGCTGTAGCAGCCGACCTGCGCCTGATTTACACCGCTAGCACCGAAGCCGAGGCAGAGCAGCAGTTGATAGCATTTGCTCAGAAGTGGGACACGCAATATCCCACGATCAGCAAGTCCTGGCTGACTCATTGGCAACGCATTATTCCCTTCTTTGCCTTCCCATCTGAGATTCGCAAAGCGATTTATACCACCAACGCGATTGAATCAATGAATATGACCCTGCGTAAAGTGTTGAAAAATCACAGAGCCTTTCCCACCGATGAGTCTGCCCTCAAAGTGGTGTATCCTGGCAATCCAAAACATTTCTAAAAAGTGGACGATGCCGATTCGAGATTGGAGACCTGCTTTGAATCAATTTGCGATCGCTTATGAAGATCGCTTTCCTCTATGATAAAGACCTTCCCCAGCCCGGTTTGCTTATTCCACATGTACAGTTCTCCGCCTAGATCCATCTCCCAACTCCCACCCTGACCACCGACTGGTGCCATGAAAATTAATGCTCCCTTTGCACTTCGTTCGATGGTCAAATCTGGATTGTTAATGCAGACCTGGTAAAACTGCTCATCCGTCAAATGAACGTGCTTGAAATCGACTTTGAGCGGGAGTGTAAATGTAGCCATCGCCTTTGCTCTTATCCATTCATGGTTGGTCTAAATCTGTTCTCAGTATCCCCTTACCCATTAAATTACATCCGGATCAACACCGAGCGATCGCAACTGTGCCTTCAATCGCTCAACCTGGGCTTCTGCTTGCTCTCTGGCTAAGCGTTCCTGTTCTCTGGCTAGGCGTTCCTGTGCTAAAGCATCCGCCAGTTCTTCAGGCATCAGCAACTTTTCACCGGTGTCTTCCCGATAAAATCCGATCAGTTCACCTTCAACCTGCAACCGTAGTTTTAGCGGTTCACTGCGACTATCGGTAATTTGCTGATAGTTATCACCTCGCAGCCTGTAGCCACGCAGTTGTGACTTAATCCACTCCCTTTTGGGGTCAAATAACCAATATTCTTGAACACCCAATCGTTCGTAAAGCTTTTTTTTCTCAACCAGATCTTCATGTTTGGTGCTTTTAGAGGTCATCTCAAAAATCACCGCGGGCACCTGTTTCTCCTCCCAAATTTTGTAATTGTCCCGCCCACCCGGTTCCACGTCAAAGATTACCATCACATCAGGGGCAACTCTTAGTCTGGGGAAGCCTTCGGCATAGTAGAGAAATTGATTGCCCAAAACAGTTGCCCGTTGTCCTCGCAAATATTGCTTTAGAACTTCCAGGGTGACGAGTAAGGCATACAAATGCAGGTAGGTTTCTGCCACAGGTTTACCATCGGAACTGGGGTAGAAGAGGGTTTTAGACTGGGGATGGGATAGGGAAGTAGTCATCGAAAGCGAATCCAACGCTGAATCTGGGTATGAGACAGGGGTAGTATGTTCGAAGCTTCGTTTGATGGAATTCTGCTATCTGAGTGGGCTCAATGTCTCAAATCTCGTAGCTAATCTCCTGAACTTGCATGGCTCTTGCCAGTTCAGCCGCTACCTCTGGACGGGAAAACTCCGGCGGCGGCAACTCACCCCGACGCAGCATCTCCCGCACCTTTGTTCCAGAAAGATGGATGCGCTCTTCGCGTGTACTGGGACTGGTCTTCGTGGTTGCCATTTGCTTTGTACGCAGGCAGTAGAAGGCGTGTTCAAATTTTAAGGGGATAATGCCTAACTCATCTGGATTGAACTCATCAAAGATATGCTGGGCATCGTAGGTGCCATAGTAGTCGCCTACACCGGCATGATCGCGTCCAACAATGAAGTGAGTACAACCATAGTTTTTTCGGACTAAAGCATGGAAGATTGCTTCCCTGGGGCCCGCATAGCGCATTGCCGCCGGATTAATTGCCAGAATCACTCGCTCCTTTGGAAAGTAGTGTTCCAGCATAATTTCGTAACAGTTCATCCGCACATCAGCCGGGATATCATCTTCCTTCGTCGCACCGACTAGAGGATGGAGAAACAGCCCATCTACGATTTCCAGGGCACATTTGATAATGTATTCGTGAGCCCGGTGGATGGGGTTGCGGGTCTGAAAACCAACAATCGTTTTCCAGCCCTTGTCCCGAAACAGTATACGTGACTCTGCCGGGTCAATTTGATAGGTAGGAAAGCGTGGGTCTGGGTCCCGTTGAAGTAACCAGATGGGACCGGCCAGATTTACAGGCCCCTGCTGGTAGACGACAGCAACACCGGGATGCTTCTCTTCATTGGTACGGTAGACCATTAACGCTTCGTGACGCTTGTCGTAGCGATATTTCTGGGTCAGTTGCAGTACGCCCACAAAGCACCCGTGAGGATTATCTAAACGTACCAGGCTACCTTCTTTCAGCGGTGCTGCTACCTCTTCGGCAACTGAGAGGGTAATGGGAATTGACCAGGGCAGACCATTTGCCAGATGCATGTCGTTGACGACGTGATCGTAGTCGGTGTTCTCCATGAAACCTGTGAGGGGGCTAAATCCACCGATCGCGATCATCTCCAGGTCGGAAACAGCCCGTGCATCCAGTTGCACCCTGGGTAAGTACTCCGCTTTATCAAGAAATTCTGCCCGCTGGTCGGGTGTGGCGATGCGGTTAATTAAAGTGCCACCGTGGGGAGCGATGCTGTCCGGATAAGTCATAGGAGTTGCCGATTTCAGATTGCCAACTTTAGATTTCGTTCACAAATCAATCCTACTAGGCAGGGGGGTCATTTCAGTTTTCTTGGGATGCAAAAATCCAGGGCAGAGTGGGAATACTCAATACTAAGGAAAAACGTGATGTGCAACTTAAAGAAAGCCCTCATCCCCCAGCCCCTTCTCCCTACTTGGGAGAAGGGGAGCAAGATATT
>JAIMBL010000184.1 GCA_023511615.1 Leptolyngbyaceae cyanobacterium HOT.MB2.61 | reverse complement strand
GGAAGTTGATGGGGGTTAAATTTTGAGGGTCTGCGACCCGTCAAAATTTTCCTGGGGGAACACTATTTCCGCAGTGGCGAGTAGCTCGCTCGCCCCTAAAAAAGTCTGTGAATCGAATTTAAGGAGCAGGTATTACGGAAGAAAGCGTTACAACGCTTGATGTGGCGTGAAGGAGTAAATATAGCTATCGCCACCGGGCTTAGGACATTGGTTCTAACCAACCTGGCGGCAGCTGTCCGATAAGGCGGTTTGAGACAGGAGAGCCCCTTCCCACCTCTTTCAGGAGGATACTCCCATGACCAAAACCATCGTGAACCTATGGACCTCCCTGATTGCTGGAGAAGTTGAGGAAGTCCTGGGAACCTACGCTGACCATCCTTTCCAGCAGGCGTTTTCGATTCCTGACCTGCGTCAGGAGCTCATTGCTTATGTTCTCAGCCATACCCCTGGCAGCTATGTTGTGCTTGAGGACGTAGAGGAAGTCCCCCTCAATGCCTGTCGGCTTCAGTTGTCTACTGAGGAGAAACAATTGCTCAAGGCATGGATTCATGAGGGAATTCGGTGCATTTTCGATCGTCACTCTGAAACTATTACCAAGTACATTCCAGAAATGGATGATCCAGGATTAGCCCCTTCTCACTGGTTTGGTTGATGGTATTTTGGGTTGATAGTATTGGTTCACTTAGTTTTCAGCCCAAAGGTCAAACGCTTGTCTGCCAGGAGTAATTGTTCAAACTCTTCGGCTGGAAGTGGTGGGCTAAACAGGTAGCCCTGCATGGCATGGCAACCACTTTGCCGCAGAAAGTTGCACTGCTCCTCAGTTTCAACCCCTTCAGCAATGACTTTCAATTGCAGGCTCTGTGCCATAGCAATAATGGCTTTCGATATCGCGGCGTTATTGGGATCGGTTGTAATGTCTTGAACAAAAGAGCGGTCAATTTTTAATTTGTCGATAGGAAACCGCTTCAAATAGTTCAGGGATGAATACCCTGTTCCAAAATCATCAATGGAGATGCCGATTCCCATTTCCTTAAGCTTTGTCAGGATCTCGATGGTGATGTCTACATCTTCCATGACGCTGGTTTCTGTCAGTTCTAAGGTCAGAACATCGGCCTCTAATCCGATCTCCTCAAGCGTAGTAGCTACTTTTTTAACCAGATCTTCCTGGCGAAATTGTCGTGCAGATAGGTTGACCGAAATCTGGAGGGGTAAACGGTTGGCGTTTTGCCAGGCTTTTGCTTGGGCGCAGGCAGCCTTTAGCACCCACTCTCCAATGGGAATAATCAAACCGGTGCCTTCGGCGATCGCAATAAACTTGTCTGGCTGAACCAGTCCCAGTTCGGGATTGTGCCAGCGGAGTAACACCTCAGCACCGATAATTCGTCCTGTGATTAAATTCACCTGGGGCTGGTAGTAAAGCTGAAACTCCTGATTGGCCAGGGCTGCGTTCAGCTTACTTTCCATCTGTTGCCGCTCTATCGCAAGGGCATCCATCTCTGGGGTATGAAACCGATACCCACCTCCTCTGGCTTTAATAGAGCGCATGGCCATATCGGCCTGATTAATCAGTCGGTCTGGGTTATTACTGTTGTCTGGATAGAGGGCAATGCCGATGCTGCTCTCAATCCGAACGTAGTGTCCATCCAGGTTGTAGGGTTCATTTAATGTTTTCAACACGTTCTGGGCTATATCCTCGGCTTCCTGGCAACTGGTCAAGTTGTTCAACAGCAGGCTAAATTCGTCCCCACCCAGACGGGCCACCATTCCCCGTTGCCCAAAGACCTGATCCAGACGTTGTGCGACCATCTTGAGCAGCAAATCTCCGTTGGAGTAGCCGAGATTGGTGTTGATGCCTTTAAAGCAGTTTAGATTGATGCATAAGACAGCAATTAGCCGTTGAGGAGCAAGTGCCGATTTTTCCAGGCGGGATGTCTGGGCAATCGCCTCCTGCAACCTGTGGTGCAGCAAAATTCGGTTGGGTAGATTGGTGAGCGGGTCCCGATAGGCCAGATGATTCAAGGTTTGGGCTGCCCGCTTCATTTCGGTAACGTAGGGTTGAGTCAAATTTGCCTGCTTTGCCAGCCGCGCCGCAATCGCTCCCAACAGTTCTGTACGCTTAAACGGTTTTGTCAAATAATCGTCTGCCCCCAGTTCCATCCCCTGGCGCAGGTCAACCCGTTCTGACTTTGCGCTCAAGAAAATGAATGGAATGGCAGCGGTCGTAGAGTCCTGGCGTAGCTGGCTAAGAACCTCGTAGCCATCCAACTCCGACATCATAATGTCACAGATGATCAGATCGGGTTCGTGAATAGTTGCCAGATGGACACCTGTACGTCCATCTTCAGCGCTAAGGGTATCAAAACCTTCAGCCTGGAGTAGCTTGAGGATAAGAGTGCGGACGTTTGGATCGTCTTCAATCACCAGAATCTGAGTCATGTGTGATGCTGATCAACTATAAGAAATTCAAATGACAATGCCCTAAAGGCGCTACACCAGAAATCTAGACCCAGAATTCCCTCTACCTTGGGAAAATTAACTCGCGTCCTGTTGAATAGTGGCTCAATCCGTATATAATCCAATCGCTTAGTATAAACATGCTTTTGTCTCCTCTCATTGCGTCAAACGCTTTTGTACTGGGCTTTTTAGCGACACTTAAGGAAACAGGTAGATTCAACCAATATCTTTCTTATTGGTGATATCATCTCGCGTAAATGTCGATATGTTGGAAAAATAGCCAAAATAGTTTTGAAACTCTGTTAACCTTCTGTCGCTAGCTCTCTCCTCACTATTTATTCAGGTTGTAAAGTCTTCAGGTCATGCATATGAACCCCGAAATTAAGGAAAACGAATTCGTTGATGTCGATTCTCCAGATTTTAAGGTCGAAGCGGAGGCCCCTCTGGTTAGGGTTGACAATTCCGCGCTGAGCCAGTCTAAACAGCAAATGAAACAAATTTGGGATCGTATTTACGAAGTGCTTTCAGGGTTGCCTGATTATCTATCAGACTTCTTCGGAGAATACAAGCGTCCCCTTGTGACCCTTGGGCTCATCTTTGCTTCAATTGTCTCCGTAAAACTGACGCTGGCACTTCTGGATGCCATCAATGATATTCCTCTGCTGGCACCAACCTTTGAGTTGATTGGAATTGGCTATAGCGCCTGGTTTATCTATCGCTACCTCTGGAAGGCCAGTAGCCGTAGCGAACTGATGAACGACTTTAATGCCCTTAAGGATGAAGTACTGGGGAAGGGGAGGCCTCAGTAGGGCACCAGTAGTCTATCAAGACTTTTTTGAGCAGGCGATCGCGCCACTGTTTGTTTTATAGCTGTCGCCAGGTTGCTTAGGACACTGGGTTTAACGGGGTGTGAGGTCGAAGCCCCCAGTCAAAGGTTCCACTCCTGCATCCTGTCCTAAGCGGTTATCCTGGCTTGCTGGTGAAAGAGTAGCGTACACACTCTTTCATCTAAAACAAAATCCCTGGAATATTGATCTTGATTTTGGTGATAGGCATCGTTTATCACCAAACTCTCAGGAGGGTGTCCTAAGCCGGGCGGCTATGGCTATATAGGGTCAGGAAAAATTTGGGGAAAATCTCTTTTTATCTGGTAATTAGATTATCTGGTAATTAGAGGAGTGCTGGGTTTTCCCTGATCAGCAGACCGCCCATTTTCCAGGAGAGTGGAGGGAGATGCCTGGGGTGGGGTGGGAAAGTGGCGATCGACCAGTGTAGGAATTTCGGCGGCGGAAACCTGGTTATAGCGAGTTTTGTCTGGCATGAAAACAAGATTAGGGCCTGCTTTGCAATGTTTCATACAGCCCGTTCCCCGGATTGTCACCTGGTCAGCCAGGCCGCGATCGCTAAGGGCACTTTCCAGGGCTTGACAGACAGCCCTCCCCCCCCGCTTCATGCAGTCTGATTTCTGGCAAACCATAATTGCTGCTTTTGCGGCCTTATGAGCTTTTTCCTGGGGAGGGGCGGTCTGGTGCGGGGCAATCGGAGTCTGGCTGAGAGTAATGACGCTGATTCGGTAAGCCTTGAACTTTACCTCACCCTCATCTTTAATCGTCTTTTCACCCCAGACCTGAAGCCAATCCCCCTGGCTCAACACTCTACCAACGGAGGCACGGGATTCTTTTGACAGTTTGATACAATATTCGCCCTCTGCCGTTTCCAGGCGCAGGCGTTTAATTTTGTACCCGTCTTCAATAATAAAACCGAGGAAGCGTCCCTCTAGATTAAACAGTGATACCTGCTTGTCTTTTTTGCTCATCGGTTTATCTCGTTTTTGGATGAGGGGAAGAATTTTGAGTCTTGATAGAGGTTACAGGCTGCTGGCAAAAGATAGAAGAGCACATAGCTGACTCTTTAGCGTAATACTCTTTGGCGTAAGTTTAACAATTGTTAGAAGAAAGGGGGAAGGAGAGAGGGGGGATGTATGCCCACCTCTGCTAGTCTATTTCCCAGCAGGAGTCTATTTTCCAACAGGTTTCTAACCAGTCTACGAGTTCTGAGCGAGAGGCGGTTAGTTGCTGGATTACACTTTTTAGCTGGATGATAGCCAGGGGGCTGTTGATTTCGACAGCTAAATGACCATCGGCTGTGCAATGGCAGGGAATGGAGAGGGTTTGAAGGCGTTCACAGGCTTGCCAGCGATCGCAACGGGAAATCGAAAATATCTGAACTGTTAGGGATTCAAGCTGAGACTGATGCATTGGGTTCAATCGGGTTCAAACTAAATTAGATGAGATAGATGAAATTAATTCTTAAATGAAAAGAGTAAGGAGATCAGCACAAACCGTGCTCCTGTCTTGAAGCTGAGCTTTTTCACCTGCTCTAAATCACCTAGAAGAACTTAATCCTGCCGGAAGAGAGCTTGCTAACCTCAGGTTGCCCCAGACCTCAACCAGCCAATCAAAAGTTCCTATTCACTCATATACATTCAACTAATAGAATTTCCTGATCAAACAAAGCCATTAATGTTCTTTCGTTTTTATTGAAAGAACCAGTCACTTATTGAAAGAACCAGTCAACACGTATACCGATCATCCTACACCAAAATTTACCACTTGCAGACAATTCTCAATAAGCTTTTCCCATTGAGAATGAGTCGTAATTCAGGAGCTAGAATCCTTACAGCATGCTCTTTATTTCCCTGAAAATTGAATGTTTTTTCCACTGCTTTGCCAGCCATGTCTACCCTGAATGCCGACAACCTTACGCTTGAATCTGCCCGAAAAGTGCTGAGGCGTTTTATCTGTCTGGATCAGACAACGGCTGAGCTTGCGCCAGATAGGGTTCAAGTGCGTCAGGCGCTTCTACTGGTGGCCAACCATTCGGATTATCAGATTTTCGGTATCTGTGCCGATAGCACAGACCAGGCGAATGCTGCCCTCAAGGATTACCTCAATGCCCTCGGCTATGAGCAGAGGCCAGAGGTTTCTCCTCAGGAAGGTGCCGTTTACGTCAAGTTCAACCCCAGAACAGGACGGTGCCATGCTGACTCCTACACTGGCAACCATCGCGGTGTGCTGGTTTCCTGCCAATCTGCTTACGATGAAGATGTGAACGAAACATTTGGACATTTGCCACTGGACCTGTGGAGTTAGGTTTCCATGTCCATTCCTGAAACTCTTTCCCTTCAGCAACTCCGGGATTCGCTACGGTTGGGGCAGCGGGAGATTGCGGATTGGCAGGGGGGACCACTGGCAGTATCGGCCGTACCGGGGTCAGGTAAGTCTACTGGAATGGCGGTAGCGGCGGCGATCGCGATTGCTCGCCATCAGTTAAATATCCGGCATCAACTGGTGGTGGTGACGTTTACGCGATCGGCGGCAGCCAATATCAAAGCCAGGATCAAGGGCTATTTGAAGGAACTGGGGGTGCCTGCCAACGGCTTTACGGTGCAGACGCTGCATGGATTAGCCTGGTTGATCGCCCGCACCCATCCGGAGCTGTCGGGGTTGAATCAGGACAGTGTGCTGGTGACGCCAAACCAGAGCCATCGGCTGATTCGCACCTGTGTGGAGCAGTGGATCTCGGCCAATGCCCGTCACTATCAAACCTTAATTGAAGGGCAACAGTTTGACGGGGAAGAAACCGAGCGTCTGCGACGTCAGTCCGTACTGCGAACGGAGGTGCTGCCAGCCCTGGCATCCACCGTTATTCATGAGGCAAAGAGTTCTGGCTTGATGCCGGAAGATTTGCGGCGTCAGAGCCAGGAGGTGAATGATGAATACTCGGTGCTGGCGATCGCGGCTGGACTGTACGAGTTCTATCAGATGCAGCTTCGCTTTCGGAACCTGATTGACTACGATGAAATGATCCTGGGAGCGCTGCGGGTGTTGGAAGATCCGGTGGTGCGGGAAACCTGGCAGAGACAGGTATTTGCAGTATTTGAAGACGAAGCACAAGACTCCAGCCCGCTCCAGACCCGGTTGCTGGAGATTCTGGCGGCTGATTCTGCCGAACTTGAAAATTCTGACCAGGCTAACCTGGTGAGGGTCGGGGATCCCAATCAGGCGATTAACTCCACATTTACTCCCGCGGACCCAATCTTTTTTCGCGAATTCTGTGCAGCGTGCGAACAAAAGGGACGGCTGGCCACGATGACCCAGGCGGGTCGCAGCAATCGACGCCTCATTGACGCCGCGAATTTTGTACTTCAGTGGGTCAATCAATCCCGGATTGCTGGCAGTGAGCAACCGTTCCGGTTTCAACAGATTCAACCCGTCCCGCCCGATGACCCCCAGCCTAATGCCAATCCGCCTGCTGAAGGGAAAGGGTTAGAGATTTACAGACCAGAGGATGTGTATCAGACCGTTGAATGGATTGGGAAACGGGCGATCGCCCTGTTCAAAAAGCATTCCGACAGTCGGGCCGCCGTTCTGGTGCGGACGAATGAGCAGGGACGGTTTGTGGCGAGAGAACTGGAGCGCTGGTATGGAGGTAAATTGCAGGTTTATGAGGTGGGGCAGCGCGATCGCCAGTCCCACGTTCCTGCCGAACTTCTGACCCTGCTGCAATTTCTTGACCGTCCCCACTCTCCCGATTACCTGAAAGCCGCTCTAACCACCCTGGTTGAACGCAAACTGATTCCCACCCAGGATCTCAATGCTCTGGTCAGTCTGCCAGAGCAATTTCTCTATCCTGGTCCCCTCGATCCGCCTGGAATGGAACCTGTGATTCAGGCGCGGCATTTCTGCACCAGCCTGCTCCGTGCCCGTCTGGAACTTCCCCCCTACCAACTCATCCCCTTCCTGGCTCTGTCCCTCAACTATGACCAGTCGGAACTGGCTACGGCAGACAAACTGGCAGAACGGGTCAGTCAGCAAGCCGCTGGTAACAATTCCCTTGCTGCGATTCTTAGTGTGCTGAGCGAGATTGTTGCTGCCGAGCAGTTTGAGCCTGTTGATGCAGAAGACCCAGAGGAACGTTACGTCCGTGCCGGACAGTTAACCGTAATTACCATGCACAAAGCAAAAGGGTTAGACTGGGACTTCGTTTTTCTCCCCTTTCTGCACGAAAACACCATTCCTGGAACCCAATGGATTCCTCCCCAATCCCAGTTTTTGGGAGAATTTACCCTGGCAGAAGTGGCCCGCGCCCAGATTCGCGCCAGTGTTCACAATCAGTTTCCCCTACCTGATACCCAAACTGCCTGGGAACGAGCCAAATATCTCAAAACAGCAGAAGAGTTTCGCCTACTCTACGTGGCCATGACACGGGCAAAGCGCCTCCTGTGGATGTCAGCCGCCCAAAAAGCCCCCTTCACCTGGAATAAACCCGAAAATTTGGATGACCGGAAGCCCTGTCCAGTTATTCCGGCATTAATCGAACGGTTTCCATGGGCGGAGAGCTAGTGTTCCGCCAGGAAAATTTTGACGGGTCGTAGACCCTCAAAATTTAACCCCTATCAACTTCCTGGGTATTCACTAACCGTCAAATTCAATTTGGCAGAGTACTAGGAAAGCAGAAATGAAAGGAAGTAATACCAATTCTCTAGATTCCCGCTACAGATAGAGCCTCCAGTATCGATGCCCTTCCCCGTAATCGAAGCGATGGTGTCTATCGTTAGCTTTCGTAATTGCTCTCGAATCAGCTGGCGCAGTTCATTGAGCGTCTTGGGTCGCGTCCAACGCAACCGCTGCTTGAGGTATTGCCACACTGGCTCAATCGGGTTATACCACTTCTTCAAAGTAGGGCTACAGATGAAGAGGCTAGAACCCTCTCAAGGTTTAGTGTTTGTCAACCCAAAATCGCAAATCCAAAATCAAGAATGGGGATGAGGGGATGCGTAGACAGTTCCCCTGGATGCCAGGCTAGAAAAACTGGCTCACCCGGCAGCAAAACCCAGGCAAAACCGGGCTGGTCAATTCATCCTGGAGATAGAGCGTTGCCACCAGCTTCAGGACGGCATTCTCCCGGCGATACACTTCAACACTTTGGATTTGAACATTCACAATCCAGTATTCCAGCACGCCTCGCACGGAATATAACTTCAGCTTGGCTTCCCGGTCCTGTTGTTCATTCGTCTTCCCCGGCGACAGTACCTCCACCACCAGTTCGGGAGCCACCGTGAGATGCCCGGCCTGATCCAGCAATTGCGCCAGTCGCTCATGGCTGGCCCACACCACATCGGGAATCACCGCATCCGATTCCGAAAACACAATCCCAGGGTTAATCGCGGCCTGCCCCAACCCGCTCTGATCCGACCAGAGCTTGAGAACTGTTCCAATGTTGATACAAACCGCTTGATGTTTCCAATCGGGTGCTCTGGTCACGAACAATTCTCCATCGATGATTTCGTAGCGATTGGCGCGATCGCCCTCAAAGATGGCCAGATCAGCCGTTGTCCAGCGGACGGGATAGGGAGTGGTGGACTGCATAGAACCCTCGCGATGCGTGCTTTGATCATAGGTCATCCGACTGTGAAGCAGCGCAAGCAGCCTGGTTAGTCTGGGCTAGACTCAGTTTGCAACTGGGCCAATAGCGCCTGAGTGACGGGATGATCAGACAGTTCGGCGCTGCGCCCCGCTGCGACCACCTGCTGCAAGAGATTAACGAAGTTGCCCAGACCTGCTTGAGTGTTGGGATGGGTTTCTCCTAATTGCTGGTACAAGATTGCGATCGATTGCAAGTAAAGCATCTCGGCTTCGCTATAGCGCCCCTGGGCGTAGTACAACCCGGCCAAATTATTCAGACTTTGGGCGGTGTCCGGATGGTCAGGCCCCAACTGCGACCGATAGATGTCCAGGGCCTGGGTGTAGAGGGGTTCGGCTTCGGCATAGTGCCCTTGCTCATATAAAAAAAAAGCCAGTTTGGTTGAACAACCGGGCCAATTCAGGGTTTTCCGTTGCTTCCTGAGCAGCGATGGTCTGCACCCAGTTTGCCACTTGCAAAACGCACTGATATTGGAGCGTTTTCCGTTGCTTCCTGAGCAGCGATGGTCTGCACCTGTTCCACCAGAAGGGCACATCGCCCCCAGTTCTGAAACTCTAGATTGGGAAACGTCGCATTCAAGGCATTGACGGCCCGATCCAGCCATTGCTGCTGTTCCTCTGGGGTGAGGGCATCGCGCAGCACCTCCCACACCAGGCGGTGGATGCTGTAGCGGTTCTCGGTTTCTAAGCGAATCAGGGAATAGCGGGTCAGTTCCGCCAGCAATTCCGGTAGTACCAGTTCATCCTCGGCTACCTCGGCCAAGGCGGCGCTCAAGGTCTCGCCCAGGTGATCGTTGCCCAGCCTCAAAATTTCATCGGGGATGTTGTCTGGGGCCAGAAACGCACTCAGGCGCAGCACATCGGCAGCGGCGGGACTGCTGGCCTGCATGGCCTTAAAGTTAATGCTCCAGGTCGTGGTCACCGAGGCAGGATAGTTGCCCACCTAGGGGCGTTCTTTTTCCAGCACTCGCAAGCGGCGCTGCTGGTAGGCGCGTAAATAGGTGACATTCCCGATCGTTACATTGCCCGCGACATCAACCTCTCTGAGGACGGTTTGTTCAACCTGCCACGTCCCGGACAGGGTCCCATCTGGGCTTGATGCATTAGGGACTGGTGCATTGGCGCTCAAGCTCTGACTTCTCCGGTTTCAGTCGTCTGTTGGGTACTGCCCTCACCCTAAATCCCTCTTCCACCCTGGGCTACCGTGTATACACAAATCCCCCTTACCCTATTTGAATGAGAT
>JAIMBL010000183.1 GCA_023511615.1 Leptolyngbyaceae cyanobacterium HOT.MB2.61 | reverse complement strand
ATGTTTCATATAGCGGCAGTCATTGTGGTTAGGACGGGGTGCAGGGGTGGAAACCGTGGCTGGGGGCAAAGCCCCCACTCCCTCTCTCATTCCAATGTCCGGTAGTGCCCAAATTGTAATGATTTTTGAGTCGTTAATGATGGCGGCTAGCGACGCTCATCATTACCTTGTCAGGTCTACCTAATGTCCTAACGTACCTGTGTAAAGCTATAAATCGGGATCACTCTGGAAGCCTGTACTGGCCCACGATCCGCCTGGCGTATTCCGGAACATGGGCTTCCAGCTTTTCTGGGTGGTTGCGCTTGACGTAGAGATAGTTGCGCGTAAAGTGGGAATCGATGGAAAAGCGAGCGTATTCCAGCCCTTTTGGACCAATTTTTTCAATCACTACTCCCATCAGTTTGGCTGCCCACATGGGTAGGGTCACGCCTTTGTCGTAGGCGGGAATGCTCTGTTGAACAGCGTTGCGGCGATCGCCCTGAGACACCACGGGTTGGGTTTCAATCTGGCCACGCACCAGGTCGAGCATTTCCTGGCCGCGATTGTTGCGCACCACAATCCACTGCCAGCCAAAGGGCGCCCCCATATAACCGACCACCAGGTCTGCTAAAGAATTCACGTAGTCAAAACAACTCATGCAGGAGGGGGCAAAGACATCTTTGAGCTGATTGGTCTTCAAACCAAAGAAGGGCACGGTTTCCACCGAACCATCTTCGTGTTTGAAGTGGACGCGGAAATCCTGCATAAATTCGTAATAAACGACGGTACTGGGCGATCGACTGGTGGTGTCCAGAAATTTCTGCAACCCGGCACGGGTAACGTTATCCACGCAGGGGGTACCCAGTACGTAAAGCTTCTCCAACCCCAACTGTTTTTCAACAGCCCGCAGTGCTTGAATTTGACACCCCACTCCAATCACGAGTAATCGCTTCATGGCCGACTGTTCTACCTGCTCCAGTACCGACAGGTTAGGCGACAGAGTAGGCTTATTGACCCGTGCTGCCAAGATTTCCTCTGGAGTACGGGCAATAACAGGTTTGGGCTGAAAGCGATCCGCTTCTGTGTTCTGGACACAGACCACCCCTTCGACTAGACCACGAGTCAGCATTTCAATCGCAATCGTACTCACAATCCCCGTCCACTGGGCTCCTGGAATCGGCTCTCGTTTCCGGGCCGCCATCATGTTCTGGTGAACACCAAAATACCAGTCGTCGGGATTTTCGAGATTGCGACTGCGATCGTGGGTCTGTTCTTCCAGCTCTGCTATCTGCTGGTTGATAAAGGCACAGGCTTCTTTAACGTAGTGAATGTAGTAGGTGTCGCACAGCCCACATTCACTACATAGTTCCTTAGCGGGACGCCGACTTGTCGATTTAAGGGCTTTTGCTTTTTTATGAGGGGCCAGGGTCATGAGCAGGTGTCAAGGGAGGAAAGAGAAGTTGTTAGTTGTTAATTGTTAATTGTTAATTGTCAGTGGCTACTGCTTCATCAAAGCTCACTGTTGATCACCATACCCCAACCCTGCACTCTGGAGTAAGGGCTGGGATAAATATTTAGAGCATCCGCAATCGCCACAATCATCCAGCTGTGGAATTCTGACCATAGCTCAGGATTTTCCAAATAAGGATTCATTCCGGGAAAAGGAGAGGGCATTGCGATGATGCAACTTTTCCTCCCACGCTAGCTCTAGCAACGGATATACAGCGAGTTTCAAATGCATAAACCACACTTCAGCCCCTAGCCCCTTAAAGCCAACTTCTAACCCCTCAAAGTGTGGCTAACTCAACTGAAAACCCCTGTAAGTCATCACTGTCTAACCATCCACCATATTGGTGCAATCTGGTTAATCACCAAACCGTTCCTGAAGGAAATCAATCAGCAGCCGAACCTTGGTTGAGAGATGGCGGTTGACTGGATAAATTACAGAAATCGAGAGTTCGGGGGGATGATAATCCGGCAATACAATTTGTAGCGTCCCCTGTTGTAGTTCCTTCCCCACGATAAAGGTTGGCAGCAGCGTAATTCCTAATCCACGAACGGCAGCATCTCTGAGAACTTCGCCGTTATTAGAACACAATACTCCCTTCACAGCAATAGTGTATTCTCCATCGGGTCCAATCAGTGTCCAATGATTTTCGATGGCAAGTTGACCGTAGTGTAAACAAGAATGGTGATCCAGTTCATCCGGGTGAGTTGGAGTTCCATTCACCTCTAGATAACTGGGGGCTGCACACAGCACCCGTTGAGCAGACATTAATGGATGCACAATTAAGCTGGCGCTTTCCTGGAGTCTGGCAATTCGCACAGTGACATCAAAGCCTTCTTCAATGGGGTCAATGAAGCGATCGCTCAGGGTCAGTTGCACCTGAAGATCGGGATATTGCCCTAGAAAATCAGCCAGAGCAGGGGCTAAGTGCATGGTGCCAAACGACATGGGTGCATTAACCCGCAATCTGCCTCTGGGTTCTACCTGAAGTTGGGTAATTGATCGCTCCGCCTCCTCCAGACTGGCAAGGATTTCCACACAACGCTCATAAAACGCCAGCCCTGTTTCTGTTGGAGTGACTACCCGCGTACTGCGATGCAACAACTGCACCCCCAGTTCATTTTCCAGTGCAATCACCAGCTTATTCACCTGCGATCGCGACATTCCCATCTCCCGTGCCGCCGCCGCGAATCCTCCCGCACTGACCACCTGAGTAAAGGCACGAATACTTTCAAACTTATCCATAGGAAGGGAATAGGGAATAGAGAGTAGGGAATAGACCAGTATGAATTGTATCCTTAAAGAGGACAATACGCCTATTATTTAGTATATTGTCTTTTATATCGATTCATTCCATAATAGGAGTGCCCTGGAAAAAGGTAGATAGGTAGATGGGTAGATGAGTGCTGAGTTTTGAGTGCTGACCTGACTCTCTCGGTTTTCTAACCCCCCTCGCCTCACGTCTCACCCTTACGCCTCACTTAACTAACAACTAACAACTAACAACTTCCCAAGAGGTGTCCCACATGATTACGCTTCGACCTGCTCAAGAACGAGGTTCTGCTTACTTTGGTTGGCTGGATAGTCGTCACACCTTTTCCTTTGGCGAGTATTACGACCCGAATCATATGGGGTTTGCCGATTTGCGAGTCATCAATGAAGACAAAGTGGCTCCTGGACAAGGGTTTACGACCCACGGACACCGGGATATGGAAATCGTCTCCTACGTCCTGGAAGGCGCATTAGAACACAAAGACAGCCTCGGTAACGGATCGGTGATTCGTCCTGGAGATGTCCAGCGGATGTCTGCTGGAACAGACATCATGCATAGTGAATTCAATGCCTCTAAAACTGAATCCGTCCATTTTCTGCAAATCTGGATTCTGCCAGAACAGAAGGGGATTGAACCGGGTTATGAGCAAAAGAACTTCACTGATGCTGAAAAACGGGGCAAATTA
The DNA here is from genome assembly GCA_023511615.1 of Leptolyngbyaceae cyanobacterium HOT.MB2.61. Lineage (GTDB taxonomy): Bacteria > Cyanobacteriota > Cyanobacteriia > Leptolyngbyales > Leptolyngbyaceae > Leptothermofonsia. Next base: position 6,779 of record JAIMBL010000183.1, on the reverse strand, counting down.
CGCCTAGTGGGTTCTCGCGATGGTCGGGATGGTTCGATTACAATCCACCAGGATGTTAACCTGTATGCTGCCCTGTTAAGTGAGGGAGATGAAGTCAGCCAGGCGTTGGCCAGTGGGCGAGTGGCCTGGTTGCAAGTGGCGCGAGGTGCGGTGCAACTCAATGGTCAAACGCTTACAGCAGGTGATGGGGCTGCCATTTCCAATGAGTCCAATATCACCCTCCGTGGGATGGCTGAAGATGCCGAAGTGTTGCTCTTTGACATGGCGGCGTAGGTCAAAGCTGCTGTACGCTCGAAACTTCGTTTCATTCATCCTGCTTTTCAGCAACGCCCAAAAATGGCATGTCCACCTATTATGTAAGTTGAAGCGTTGCTGATTCCAGGGTTGAATTTAGAGTTGGATGAATTGGAACGAAGTTTCAATTCATCCTGCTATTCAGCAGCACCTAAGTTACAGCCAGTGTCGAAGGGTGACCAATTTGAGCAAGTCAGTTTCTGTCTTGAAGGAAGGCGTTTCTCAGGCAATTGAGCGGCTTCGAAACCTGACCCAGATTAGTATTCAATCAAACTGGCACTACTGGGATGGAGATTTGCCTTCTGCTCAAGCCGTTCAACCAGAAAGCTGGAAAGACTGGGCGATCGCAGACCTGAATGACAGAAACCATATTGCCTGGTCAAAAGGACGGAATGTTCGCTGGTTGGGGCAAATCATTACCGTTCCCAAAGATTTGCAAGGCTATCCACTCGAAGGTTTGTGCCTGCGGCTGGCACTGACCTGGTGGGCGGAATCGGCCCACATCTTTGTCAATGGAAAGTGGGTGCAGGAAGGCGATTTATTTGACTGCTCAACCCGGTTGTTGCTGAGCCCAGGCGTGACACCAGGAGAGGAAATTGCGATCGCCCTCCGCCTGGTTAGCCCTGGTCACGATGATGGCGCACTGGTCAAATCCCTCTGCCTCTACGAAGCTCCTTCCCCTCATCCTCCCGAACCCGGCTTTATTGCAGACGAACTCGCTGTCCTGTATCAGTATTTAGAAACCTTCGCCCCGAAAAAACTCGAATTGCTGGCCGCTGCGATCGCCCAAATTGACTGGTCAATCCTCCACACTCCACACCCCAATCCTTCCTTCAATCAATCCCTGGCAGAACTCCGCGATCGCCTCCTCCCCCTATCCAATTTCCTCAAACAACGCAAAATCTACCTCCTTGGCCACGCCCACCTGGACATGGCCTGGTTGTGGACCGTTGATGAAACCTGGAAAGCCGCGGAACGTACCTTTGAATCAGTCCTTTTGCTCCAGAAAGACTTTCCAGAACTCATCTTCTGCCACTCCACCCCTGCCCTCTATGAGTGGATCGAGCACAATCGCCCTGACTTGTTTCACCAGATTCAGCACCAGATCGAAGCGGGTAAGTGGGAACCCATTGGCGGGCTCTGGGTTGAACCAGAGCTAAACATTATTGGCGGCGAAGCGATCGTTCGTCATATTCTCTACGGTCAGCGTTACTTTCAGGAAAAATTTGGTAGCATCAGCCCCATTGCCTGGCTGCCCGACAGTTTTGGATTTAACTGGCAGCTACCCCAATTTCTCCAGCAGGGCAGTATCGAATACTTCGTCACTCAAAAACTCCGCTGGAATGATACAACCCAGTTTCCCTATGATCTGTTTCAGTGGCAGGCTCCCGATGGCACTCAAATCCTCAGTTTGATGTCTGCTCCCATTGGTGAAGGAATCGATCCAGTCAAAATAGCAACCTACGCCTGTGACTGGGAAGCCAAAACTGGGATTCCCTTTACCCTCTGGCTTCCCGGCGTCGGCGACCACGGCGGCGGCCCCACCCGCGACATGCTAGAAGTGGCACAGCGATGGCAGCAGTCTCCCTTTTTCCCAAAGTTGGAGTTTACGAACGGGTTGGCGTATTTGGAGAGGGTGAAGCAGGAGGTGGAAGGCGGAAGTCGGGAAGTAGAAGCTCAAAACTCAAAATTCAAAACTCAGAACTCTATTCCCCCTACCCCCCTCCCCATCTGGAATTCCGACCTCTATCTCGAATTCCATCGCGGTTGCTACACAACCCATGGAGATCAGAAATGGTGGAATCGACGGTGCGAACAATGGCTATATTGGGCAGAGCTATATGCTTCTCTCGCCACTATTGCTGTGGGCACTCCCTACCCAAAAGCGAAACTCGAAACGGCATGGAAGCAGGTGCTATTCAATCAGTTTCACGATATTCTTCCCGGTTCCGCTATTCGAGAAGTGTATGAGGACGCGGACCAGGCCTGGAGAGACGCGGCTAATCAGGCGATAGCGATCACTGATGAAGCATTGAAAGCGATCGCCACTCAAATTGCTCTCCCATTCCCACCCCACCCCAATGCCAGAGCAGTGGTTGTTTTTAATCCTTGCAATTGGGAGCGTTCAGCGATCGTCAATGCTGATATTTCCCAGGAACTTACCAATGTCGAAACGCTCACAGAATTTGAAGAATACGAGCAGAATATTTTTGATGATTGGCAGCTTTGTGATTTAGAAGGTCGAGAAGTCGAAGCTCCTTTCTTCATTCGCACAAAAAGCGCTAATGGCTATGGCTGGAGATTGACTTTTCTGGCTGAAAATGTCCCAGCCCTTGGCTACCGATGCTTTTGGGCATATCCCTGCCCCGCTCGTCGCTCAAGAAAACCTGTTGAAACCCAATACGTCTTAGAAAATAAATTCCTGCGGGTTGAAATCGACTCCACTACGGGCGATTTATCCAGAATTTTTGACAGGCTAAATCAGCGGGAAGTCCTCAATGGAGCGGGCAACCAGCTACAAGCCTTTCGTGATGCAGGACAATACTGGGATGCCTGGAACATTGATCCAAATTATGAGAAGCATCCCTTAGCCCCTGCTGAACTGGTGAGAATAACCTCGAATGGGGACACCAGAATGCACAATTCCCTTGTAAAGAATGTCATGGTTGAGCGCAGGATCGGCCAGTCTGTTTTCAGTCAGACTTACCTTCTTGAACGGGAATCTCCTGTCCTGAAAATTCAAACGGCTGTGGATTGGAAAGAGCGGCACGTTCTGGTTAAAGCAGCGTTTCCGTTGAATTTAGAAGCAGATTACGTGACCTATGAAATTCCTTGTGGGGTGATTCAGCGAACCACCAGACCGGGGAGCGATCGCGAAAAAGCCCAATGGGAAGTTCCTGCAATCCGTTGGGCAGATCTGAGCGATGGAAATTATGGCGTCAGTTTATTGAGCGACTGTAAACATGGCTATGACGCTCAACCCAACCAACTTCGCCTGACCTTGCTGCGCGGCTCTGAGTTTCCCAATCCCCAAGCCGACCAGGGATACCACTCATTTACCTGTGCCATCTATCCCCATACGGGCAATTGGAAAAAAGCCCAAACGGTAAAACATGGACAGGAGCTGGATATGCCACTTCTGACAGTCATTATTCCTGTAGAGAAAAACTCCAGCAACCAAACCCTCCCCTCCGAGGGGTCGCTTCTGGACTTAGGGGCAGAGAACTTAATGCTGATGTCATTCAAGCAAGCGGAAGATTCGCCCCATGAATGGATACTGCGCTGCTACGAATGTCACGGAGAAACAGCAGAACTTCACCTTCAAAGTAACCTGAACTTGAAGCTTAAGCAGCCAGTTGATTTACTGGAGCGACCTGCTGACATCCATGAAATTAAGGGGCAAACTGTTACAGTTCCCCCCTGGAAGATTGCAAGTTTTAAGGTTTCAAAAGGTTGAATTTCTAATCTTCGTGCTCTTCAAAGGGATCATCCAGGTTCTTGGATGGGGGACCAAAAGCCGTATAGATGGCGTATCCGGTAATTGCTACCAGGGCGACCCCGATAGAAATATTAAGAGCTATTGCAGGTTCCATAGCGGTGATAAATATGAGTATATGACCCTTTATAATGTAACGTTAAATAACAAACTCTGTCGAGACAATCATAGGAGACCCATGGCAATACGGACACGGTTGGGAGACGTTCTGAGACCCCTAAACTCCGAATACGGTAAGGTCGTTCCCGGTTGGGGCACGACGGTTCTGATGGGCGTTTTTATGGCGCTGTTCCTCGTATTCCTTCTCATTATTTTGCAAATCTATAACTCCTCCATCCTACTGAATGACTTTACGGTGAGCTGGTAAAGCCTCAGCTGTTGGTTTGATCAGTTCTTTCGTCTTGAATTCAGATGATCTCCCCGGCCTGTCCGGGGCTTTTTGTCTGGTCTTATACTGGGGATTGACGTTGGGCTAAAGGGGTTCAGCCCAATCTCACCACTGCAGGAGGCAACATCGTGAATATCTTTGGAATTGGTCTGCCAGAAATGGCCGTGATCCTGGTTCTGGCGCTATTAATTTTTGGGCCGAAAAAACTGCCGGAAATTGGCCGTAGCCTGGGAAAGGCGATTCGTAGCTTCCAGGAAGCTTCTAAGGAGTTTGAGGCCGAGTTTAAGCGAGAGGCTGAGCAGCTAGAGCGGACAGTAAAAGAGCCAATGGAGGCAACTCTAGAAACTCCCGACCAGCCAGTGCTGTCTCCAGCTTCTACAACCCCAACCCCTCCCCAGGAGAATGGCGTGGCTGCGGCAGAAACGACTGAATCCAATCCTGCTGAGGAGGTCAAGGCCGCCAGTGAGGTTAGCAGTTGACTGTGAGTGATGAAGCCAGGCCAGTTCTGGTGATTCCCCAGTTAATTGTGGGGTTGGGCAATCCGGGGGCAAAGTACGATCGCACCCGCCACAATATTGGATTTGAAGCCGTTGATGCTCTGGCTCGCGCCTGGCAGATTCCACTGACCGAGAATCGCAAGTTCCAGGGCATTGTGGGAGAGGGGTTTGGAGCAGGAAGGGCAAAAGTTCGCCTGCTCAAGCCGCTGACTTATATGAATCTTTCCGGGCGAGCCATCCGGTCGGTGGTGGACTGGTACAAGTTACCGCCAGAATCGGTACTGGTCATTTACGATGAGATGGATTTGCCCATCGGTCGGATTCGACTGCGACTGTCGGGTTCAGCCGGTGGGCACAATGGTATGAAATCGGCGATCGCCCATCTGGGAACTCAGGCGTTTCCCCGCCTGCGAATTGGAATTGGCCGCGCAAAAGATGTTCACCCAGATAAGGATGCGGTTTCTCATGTCTTGGGGCGCTTCTCTGAAAAGGAGGCTCAAACGATGGCTGAGGTGTTGCAACTGGTGGTTGAAGCAGTTGAATATAGTCTCAAACATGGAGTTGAGAAGGCCATGAGCCTTTATAACAGCCGTAACCTCGTCCAAACCCAGGACTAACGGTATCCAGGATGTCGCGATTTCTGTAGGTGTTGCTGAAAAGCAGGATGAATTGAAACAAAGTTTCAAGCATCCAGCACCGTTTTCATCCCCAGATTCAGCGACGCCCAATTTCTGTATTGGTAGTGGACTAGACCTGGGGATAACTATGTCAAAAAGGTTGACCATACTAGCGTTCTGCAAACTGGATCCACATGTCTAGCACACCACCTTCTGTATTTTATCGGTTGCCCGTATGCCCTTACTGGCTTAGATTTGAGGACATCAGCATGTTTACTGAAGCCTCTTCTACATAAACTATTTGTCACTTAAACTATTTGTCACTTAAACGAAACTGGGTGGGGCTGTTAACCATCCTTACCCATCCTGACCAGATATTAACTAAGAACTGGAGAAGCCTCTATGCTAAGTGATCCACCATTAAGTGATCCAGATTCACCCAGAATAGCAGGCGATTTACGGGCGATTGTCCCCATCTTAGACCGCAAATTGGTTAAAACCTGCCACATTGCTTTGCCAGACATGCCAAAACCAGTGGGGGCGATCGCTTATAGTGAAAAGCTTTTCAGTTATGTCAAGTTCTACCCAACGTTAGAAGCCGCCCAACGGGCATCAGAGCGTATGATAAAACACGGTAATACGGTCGTCTTGACGCGGGTGCCTAAAGGTTTGGTATTGTGGGTGCTTGAGCCAGATGCTCAACTTGTCCAGTAAAAGCTTAGAAATTTAGAAACAACTGTGGGTTCCCATCGTTTGCCGCAAACCACTGCCTACGTCCGCATCACTCGCCAGTCCTGGCAACAGGGCAAGATTGAAGGGGAGGTTCGGGCAAATCAGTTTGAATGGCAGTTTGAATGGTGCTTCCGTCGGGGTGAACTGTCGGTAGAACCTTCCTTAGGAAGAGCCCTGATCAAAGAACCTCTGGGGCGCTTTTTGGAACAACGAGATTACCAGTTAGAACCCGGTGGAGACTATTCTTTCACCATTCGAGGCGAGGTTTAGGGCTATCTTTTTTGGCGTTGCTGAAAAGCAGTATGAATTGAAGTTTTGAGCATACAGCATCCATTTCATACCCGGATTCAGCAATGCCCTTTTTAACATTTGTAACTCTTTGCACAATTCTTTTCGGTGAGTCGGAGAACTTTGTACGGGTTCTGGAAGGCAAATATAGCGGTAGTCATTGTGGTTAGGACGGGTTGCAGGGGTGGAACCCCTGGCTAGGGGCAAAGCCCCCACTCCCCCTCTAATTCCAATGTCCTAACTTACCGGCGTAGAGCTATAACGCTTCTAACAGACGCCTTCAAGAATCAAGAAGTTTTAGTTCTTTGGCTTTGCACAAGGCAAGGTGCACAATGTTTGTTCCCCATTCGGCTCCTGTTCGTTTCGATATGACTGGTTCAAGTTATATCGCTATAGCCACCAGGCTTAGGACGGGGTGCAGGGGTGGAACCCCTGGCTGGGGGCGCAGCCCCCCCCCCCCCCCTAAA